>JBIKJM010000015.1:0-11472 GCA_044360985.1 Sediminibacterium sp.
TTGGAATTATTTGCTGCATTGGATTTTGATATTACACTAATGGATATACTATAATTGCCTGATTTTTTTAATCCTGGTATATTCAAATTCAAATTAGAAATAGACAAACTTGTGTCTAATTTGTAGACCTGCATTGAACTGTCTGTCCATATTGCTGCGATTGAATATACAATTCCTGCATTTGGTATTTTTGAGCTAACATTGATAACCAGAGGTAAAGTATCAGCTACATTGTATATTCCGGTATCAAGATTGGTTGTGAACTTGATTGTTTCCTCTAGGTTCTGCGATGAATCCTTTTTAGTTTCAGTTTTAGTACAAGACAATAAGCATAAAAAACCCACCGAAAGGAGTAATATTTTCATAAATAAATTTTTAACCATCTTTTGGGGGTATTCAAATATATGGTTTATATATATTTAATTGCCAAGCATTTTTTAGCTTCACAATTTTCTATAGTCACTTGGCCGCATTTTTTGTTTCTTTAAGAAAATTCGATTAAAATAAGTCAGTGTTTCAAATCCATTCTGGTAAGCAATCTCAGCTATTTGTTTATCTGAAGCTATCAAATCATTACAAACATTTGCAATTCTTACATCATTTATATAATCAGAAAATGTCTTACCAGTTACGCGTTTAAAAAATTTACAAAAAGCGCTTGGAGACAGATAAATCAGTGCTGCAACTTTGTGTATCGTTAAATTTTCCGTAGCATGCGTTTGTATATAGTTACAAACCAGATTGATACGTTTTTCATTTTCGGTACCTTTAAGAGGTTGATACAATGAGGATGCAAGAAATGTATTTTTAGATTTAGTTAGTTCATTTAGAATATGTAGTAGCGCAGTCACTTTTTCAATACCATCTTTTGTGGGCAGTTGTTTGATTGATTCCTTTAATGAGGTAGATTTATTTTGAATAAATGACAATCCTTGTTTCGAATAGACTAGCAATTTTTTGATATCATGTAATTCATCTAAATCAGTAAATCGTTCAATAAAATCCACTGAAAATTGTATCACAACTGCTTCACATTGCTCTTTCATACTGCTGTCACTAACCCATGTATGTGGAAGACCAGGGCCAATGAGGATAAGGTCGCCGCTTTCAAAATATTCATGATGATCACCAATTAATCTTCTGCCTTTCCCATTTACTATGTATGTTAATTCATATTCGGGATGATAATGCCAATAAAATTCAAGCTTATTTTGTTTTATTTCAAATGCCAAAAAGGAATGCGCTCCCCTTTTTTTGCCAATATCTTCGAGTAAAGGTTTCATTTTAGCACTATTTATTCAAATTGTTAACCAAATTTATATAAAATAGTCAATATAGTGTTATTAATGGCAAATTGAATGCCATTATTCATGGCTGCTTCAAAATAATTTTATGGACAATTTAAATTTATGACAACAATACCATTATCTATTAAGGAGGGTTTAGTAAAACCTTTTCAATTAACGGATGAACAAATACGATTCTTTCAAAAAAACCGTTTTATTAAACTTAAGCAAGTTTTTGATGAAGAAACAATCTCGTTTTTTAATCATGTAATTACCAATAGAGTTGCATTGATGAACACCGAAAGCACACCAATGGATCAAAGAAGTACCTATGGAAAAGCTTTTTTACAGTTATTTAATTTGTGGAGAGAGGACGAGCTAGTTAAAACATTTATTTTTAGCGAACGACTTGCAAAAATTGCTTCAGATTTAATGCAAGTGGACGGTGTCCGTATATATCACGATCAGGCTTTGTTTAAAGAAGGAGGCGGTGGAATTACACCATGGCATGCCGACCAGTATTATTGGCCTTTGGAAACAGAAAAAACAGTGACTGCATGGATCCCATTACAAGAGACACCACTTGAATTAGGCCCACTAGAATTTAGCGCAGGTAGCCATCAAATTGTCGAAGGACGTGATTTGGAAATTGGGGATGAAAGTGAGATAGTTATTCAACAAAAATTAAAAGTGACAAATTTCGATCATATTATAGAAGCGTTTGATTTAGGCGAAGTGAGCTTTCATAGTGGGTGGGTATTTCATAGAGCAGGTGCAAATACTACCAATCAAATGAGAAAAGTAATGACTATAATATATATGGATAAGGACATGGTGCTAAAAAATCCTGAAAATAAAAATCAGATTAATGATTGGAACACTTGGTGTCCGGGTGCAACTATAGGGGAAGTCATTAATACCCCAATCAATCCTATACTATACCAAAAATAAGACTTTGCAAATCAAATACTGTTGTACTCATTGGGGATCAGAAAAGGATCAACCAGATGTGTTTGTTGACAAAGTTTTGTCAGCGGGATACGAGGGGATTGAAATTAATTTTCCCTCTATCAATGACTCTTCTACAAAATCTTTTTTAAAATTGATTGCGAGTATAAGGAATACGCATTCAGCATTTACTTTTGTAGCACAGCATATTATACCTGTGGAAAATTCATCTGTTGATGAATACATTGTGAGTGTTACAAAAAATTTATTAGAACTAAGCTCTATACAACCTAGTTTTATTAATGCACATACTGGTAAAGATTATTTTTCGTTTGACGACAATTGTAGGATTATTGAGGCAACATTAAATATTGCTACTAAAACTGGTGTTCGAGTTTTACATGAAACACACCGAGGAAGGTTTTCATTTCATGCAGCTTCTTTAATTCCTTATCTCAAAAAATTTCCTGAATTAGAATTGGTTGGTGACTTTTCTCATTTTTGTACTGTCTCAGAAAGCATGTTACAAGATCAGGAAGAAATTATTCAGCAAATAATCCCACATGTAGGGCATATACATGCAAGGATTGGACATGAACAAGGGCCACAGGTGAACGATCCTTTTGCCCCGGAATGGGAGAGTCATATACTTATTTATGAAAAATGGTGGCAATGCATCATTGATTTCAAAAAAGAAAAAAATGTGCAATCTATTTCTATCACTCCAGAATTTGGTCCTGCTCCGTATATGCCATCTATGCCATTTACAAAAGCGCCATTAGGTAATCAATGGGATATAAATTATAAAATGATGCTTCGATTAAAAGACATGCTTCAAAACTAACAATAAGACATGCTAGCCATTCAAAAAAAATTAACAAATTCCTTTTATGCTTTATTAAGTTTACCTGCAACTGCAGTAGGTTTTTGTTTTTCTACCCAAGTGGCCTGTTTAAGTTGGATATTAAGCACCAAATATAATTTACACATTGAAGATGTTGCTTTGGTATGGTTAGCAGGTCCATTATCTGGCATTGTTGCACAACCAATTGTAGGGCTCATGAGTGATAAAACATGGTTTATGGGAGGACGAAGGAAGCCATTTATTATCATAGGAGGTATCGCAGCTTCATTTATGTTATTGGCGCTTCCGCAAATTGGTATTATAAGTTCCTCAACCGGATGGAGCGTTTTAATTGTAGCCATTATTATTTCTTCCATTTTAGATATTAGTATTAATGTATGCTTTAATCCTGCAAGAAGTATCATTGCAGATGTTACGCCAGTAGGTATTCAAAGAACAAAAGGGTTTTCATGGATGCAAGTTATGAGCGGTACATTTGGGATTGGGGCCTATTTAGTCTCATTGATTTTTGGCAATATTATTTTAATATATACGGCCGTATTTTTGGTATTAATTTTTTCGATTGTTCCTGTTTTGTTTATAGAAGAACCAAGGATATTTGAAAAGGAAAAAAGTAATGAAGAAAGCACTACTTCATCAATAAAAGATTATTTATCACTTTTGTTCCCATTAATTGGATTTATTGCTTTTAGCTTTTTTGTGATTATAAATAAAATGCTATTTAGCGGCAGATTGGATAATGTACAAACAAAATTTATGTATTTATGTCTGGCTGCTACATTTGTTTTAGGCACAATTACAATATTAAAAGGGAAAAGACAAAATACGCCTAATAATGAATTTCAAAAAATCATGTTAGCGAATGCTTTTTCATGGTTGGGCATACAAAGTATGTTTGTGATGAGTTATTTTTTTATAAAGGAAAAGATGCTGCCTATTATGAATCCCAATACGGCTTGGGCTAATTCATTTTCAAATTTTTTTACAGGTGCAGTTCAAAGCCCTGAAACTACTGCTGGGAATATATTATCACTTGGTTTTTTGTTATTAAATCTTGTAGGTGCGTTATTGCCAATTTTGGTTCTTGAGCCTTTATCAAAAAAAATTGGCAAGGTTAAAGTATATAGGGGTGCTATAGCATTCATGACCTTAGGTTACTTTTTATTGTATTTTCTTGGCAGAAGCGAATTCATTTTTTATCTAGGAATGCTCCTATGTGGAATAGGTTGGTCTGCAGTGATTTCTATTGTATTTGCAATTATGACTGAAAAGGTAAACGCAAATAAAATGGGTATGTATATGGGTATATTTAATTTAAGTATTGTATTGCCATCGATGATGACAACTGGTATTTCTAAATTAGTAAGCGATACAGGTGATTATTCAATCTTGTTTTTAGTGATTGCAATTTGCGTATTAATTTCTTTTGTATGCTGGCTATTTGTAGGAGAAACAAAATCTAAATTTTAGTATGAATGACATTATAAATAGAAAATGGTGGAAAGAAAAAGTGGTTTACCAGTTGTATCCTAGAAGCTTTAAAGATGCAAATGGGGATGGCATTGGGGATTTAAAAGGCATCATCGAAAAGTTAGATTATATAAAAAGCTTAGGCATTGATGTTGTCTGGTTGAATCCTGTGTATGAGTCACCTAATGATGATATGGGGTACGATATATCAGATTATCGTTCCATTATGAAAGATTTTGGCACAATGGAAGATTTTGAGATACTACTTAAAGGGCTTCATGATAGAGGTATTAAATTAATTATGGATTTAGTTGTAAATCATACTAGCGATGAACATATATGGTTTAAAGAAAGTAGAAAATCAAAAGATAATCCCTACCGAAACTACTATCATTGGTGGGATGCAGAAAAAGGAAACCCGCCATATCGATGGAGTATATTTGATAAAGAAAGCAACGCTTGGAAATATGACGCTGCAAGTGACAGCTATTATTTTCACATTTTTAGTGAAAAACAACCAGATTTAAACTGGGAAAATCCAAAAGTTAGATATGAAGTGTATGATATGATGAAATTTTGGCTGGATAAAGGGGTAGATGGCTTTAGACTAGATGTAATTGCATGTATTTCAAAAGACATTTCATTTCCTGAAATGCCAACAAATATGCCAGTAGGTGCATGGTTTCCATATTATGCACAGGGGCCGCATTTACATGATTATTTGCAAGAAATGAATAGAGAAGTTTTTTCAAAGTACGACTGTATGAATGTAGGGGAAATGAGCTTTATAACTACAGACAATGCATTAATGTTTGTAGATGAAGATAGAGAAGAGTTGCAAACATTTTATCATTTTGACCATACAGGTATTGGTGTTAGCAAAGAAAATTTTATGTATTCGGATGATTCCAATTGGGACTTAGTAGCCTGGAAAAATATTTTTTATAAGTGGGATAAAGTATTTGAACATAAAGGATGGGGTACAATTTACTTAGGGAATCATGATATGAGTAGAATGGTTAGTCGATTTGGAAATGACAATGAACAATACCGATCTATTTCTTCAAAAATGTTACATACATTTATTTTGACTATGCGTGCAACACCCTATATTTATTATGGTGATGAAATTGGAATGACAAATACGAACCATACGAGTATAGAAAATTACCAAGATCTATTTACGATTAACTATTACAATGGACTAAAAGAAAAAGGCGAAGATTATGAGGGGTTTTTAAAGTCGCATTCAAAAATTAGTAGAGATAATGCAAGAACTCCTATGCAATGGGATAATAATAAACAAGGAGGATTTACTGAATCAAAACCATGGTTGGCAATCAATGAAAATTACAATTATATAAATGTTGCTGAACAAGAAAGTAATCCAAATTCTGTGTTACATTTTTTTAGGAAGATGGTTCACTTGCGTAAAAGTAATCTAGTACTAATATATGGAAAGTTTGAATTAGTTGATAATGATAATAAGCAAATATTTGCATATACAAGAAGTCTAAATAAAGAGCAGTTATTTGTGGTGCTTAATTTTTCGGATACCACTGCAATTCTAAATACATCAATACCATATGATCATAAAAATATTTTAATCAGTAATTACGAAAATCCTAATATTAATAATGCTTTTCAGCCATACGCTGCTGTTATTTACAAAATTTTAAATTAAACGTTTACTTTATGAAAAATTATTTCATCGCACTATTTTTACTTATACATTGTATAAGTTTTGCTCAAAATAATAACTCTAAAATCAAAGGAGAAATTATTTATCACCTGTATCAACGAAGTTTTTATGACAGCAATGGAGATCGACAAGGCGATTTAAATGGCTTAAAAATGAAACTCCCATATTTACAGGATTTGGGCGTTACATCTATTCTGTTATTGCCTTTATATGACGCAGATTGCTATCATAATTATTTTGCAAATGACTTTGAAAAAATAGATGCTGAATTTGGCACCATGCAAGATTATATTTCTTTGGTAAAAGAAATTCATAGGTTAGGAATGAAAATTTATATCGATATGGAAACACAGTATGTTTCCGAAAAACATATATGGTGGAAAGATGCAGTTGGTAATCTTAATTCTCCTTATAGTGATTATATTTTATTTGATGACGCAGCGCATAAAATCCCTTCAACAATGGTTTTTGATTTACGTCAACTAAACAGTTTTGACGGGTCATTTATAAAAGTAACAACAGTTAATCTCCGTAATAAAGCAGTCTTAGAATATAATAAACAATTATTTGGTTTTTTTGTAGATCCTAATGCTGACGGCAAATTTGACGACGGGGTTGATGGATTTAGATTGGATCATGCCATGGATCATTTAGACGGGAAACCACAACTCACCAATTTGTTCAGTGAATTTTGGAAACCATTACTAACACATATCAAAAAAATGAATCCGTCTATTAATAACATAGCAGAGCAAGCAGAATGGAGAGATTATGGCTATGCTTATTTAAATAACGCAGGAGTTGATAGGGTTTTTGGTTTTGGATTACAACAGGCAATCTTATCATTTAATAAACAAGCATTAATCAACAAGGCAGATACTATTTTAGCTCTATGCCCTATTGATAAAGACCAAATTATCTTTATCGAGAATCATGATATGGATAGATACGCTTCTATAGAAACAAATATTGACAAACAAAAATTAGCAGCTTCATTAATGTTGCTAATTGGTGGGATTCCTTCTATTTATTATGGGCAAGAAATTGGCATGCAAGGAAAAATTGGGAATTTGGGTAATACGGATGGAAATGATATACCACGACGCGCGGCTTTTGAATGGTATAAAGACTTGGATGGATTAGGCATGGCCACATGGTACAAAAACACAGGCGGCTGGTGGGATAATAGTATAATGAAAGCAAATGATGGCATATCTGTTGAAGAACAAATAAATAACAGTAGCTCCCTATTCAATCATTATAAATCGATGATTCAATTAAAGCAAAGTAATCCAGCTTTGGCTCAAGGGAGATATGCAAATCTACCAAACAATAATAGTCAAATATTTAGTTTTATTAGAACCTATGA
The DNA here is from genome assembly GCA_044360985.1 of Sediminibacterium sp. Taxonomy (GTDB): domain Bacteria; phylum Bacteroidota; class Bacteroidia; order Chitinophagales; family Chitinophagaceae; genus Sediminibacterium. Next base: position 7,641 of record JBIKJM010000015.1, read on the forward strand.
AAATCAAAAAGTATTAGTAGCTGTAAACCTTTCTAATGAAAAACAGAAAGGAATTTTTGAACAAAATTTTGAGAGTGCTAATTTATTATTTGGGAAATCAAAATTTAATATGGCAACATTACAGCTTGATCCATATGAGGTGGCAGTACTTAAGCTTAAAAATTTTTAATTAATTCAAAGTAAGTTACAAGGAATCTGTCTCCAACAACAGTACCTTGTAACTTTGCTTTTTTAATGGCATTGCAAAAACCTTCTTTATCATGCGCGTCTCCATGATCGTCTATGCCAGTTCCATCTACAAAATAATTCTTTCCTTTAAATTTAACAGCTAAAAAGCAACCCTTCCCTTCCATTTTAAACATACATGTCCCACAGGTAGCGTCTACCTCATACACTGGATTTTTAGGATTAAAGACTAATTTTTTTTTGCTATTGTCTTGAGCAATCGCAGCTGTAAACAAAAACAATGCCATTAAACAAAAAAATAATTTCTTCATAGGGTTCATTGTAAAATGAAAACCTAAGTTACAATTTAATGTGTACAAAAATGACTAAATTTGTCTACTAAGCATTCGTTTTAAAAGTATCCCACATGAGGGAAATAGCACTAATTGTATTCATATTTATTCACTTGAATTCATTTTCTCAAGAGCTATTTGTATTTACGGAGCCGGCAAGTAATATGCCAGCAAAGTCATTGGGATTTAGGGACATGAATGGATTTTTTCTTGAGAAGGATGGCAAGCTGAACTACCATAACATGCCAGAAATCATGTGGGGCATCAATAATAAATGGATGTTACACGCGCAGGGGTTCATAAGCAACCGCCAGGATGGTGGCTTTGAAACCGAGGGAGGAAGTTTATATGCTAAGTACCGTTTCTTTAGTAAAGATGCACTTAAAAAGCACTTTAGAATGGCTTTGTATGGAAGGTATAGTTTTAATAAGGCGGATATACACCAACAGGAAATTGAAACAATGGGCCATAATTCTGGGTACGAGGCTGGATTCATAGCTACACAATTATTGCATAAAGTGGCTATTAGTAGCTCGATTAGTTATGAAAGGGCACTAGATAATCAACCGAATTATAAATTCCCTAGCACAGAGAGTAATAGTGCTATGAATTATACTTTGTCTGCAGGTAAATTAATGCTACCTAAAGTGTATACAAGCTATAAGCAGGTGAATATGAACTTGATGCTTGAATTCATTGGCCAAAGATTGAATGACAATCAAAAATCATTTTTAGACATTGCACCTTCGGTACAATTTATATTTAACAGCCAGGCTAGGGTTGATATTGGCTACCGCGGACAATTATATTCAACTATGGAACGAACAGCACCAAATGGTATCGTATTAAAATTTGAGTATTTGCTTTTTAATGTATTTAGGTAGTTAGTCTTCCACCTCCACAATCATTTCAATTTCTACAGCCATATTCATAGGTAGTGCTGCCATCCCAACTGCCGACCTAGCATGCTTGCCTTTTTCTCCAAACACGGCTACCATTAAGTCCGAAAATCCATTCATTACTTTTGGTTGATCGGTAAAGTCTTCGGTACTATTAACCATGCCCAATACTTTCACTATTCTTTTTACTTTGTTCAAATCGCCTACAGCATTTTTTAAATTAGCAATCATATTAATCCCTGTAATTCTTGCTGCTTCTTTGCCTTGTTCAATCGTCATGTCTTTTCCTAATTTCCCTTTGATGTATCCTTGGCCTTCCACAGAAGGGCCTGAACCTGAAAAATAAATCAAGTTGCCTGTTCTAACATAAGTCACATAGTTTGCAATTGGAGCCGATTGTTTGGGTAGTGTTATACCAAGTGCTTTTAAATTTTCTTCTGGACTTTGAGCTTGACTATAAATAAACAAGAAAAGAAAGGAGCATAGCATTAAAAACTTATTAATAGACACATTCCATTTTTTTGAAAAGCGTGGGTGGTGTACGTCCATCATTTATGTTGATTTTTAATTTTCCAATTAATGACTTTTGTTTTCAGTATATGCTAAAATTTTACGAGAGTTTTCTAATAATGGCTGTACAAAATTTTGATTATCATATGACTCAAGTAATATAGCAGTTGTAACAACAGACATATAATCAATCATATCAAACGATTCTTGATGATTGAGTTTTTTTACTGATATATATGGATTCTCAATATTTGTTTTTCCATTCAGAAATTCTGTAACTACTTTATAGTTGTCTTCTGGATGATCATATAGTGTAATAAAATGTTTTTGGTTGATAGGTTCATAAAAATCATACATGTGCTGTAAAAATCGCTGTCTTCTAAAAGCCAATTTTGCGAGCTGGATTTCATATTCCTTCAGTTCTTCTACAAATTTCCGATCTGAGAAGTAACGAAGAGAACCAGTGCTAATCAACTGCTTATAGGTTTCTTGACGAGGTTCCCAAGTAATTTTTCCAGACAAAACTGAATTGTATTTCTGTAATGAAGGAATCTCATTTACCCATTTCCCCTTTTTGTAAATAACAACAAGACTGTCATAATAATTTCTCCTTAATTTATTTTGAAGATCAAGTTTAGATAATTGTAATGAATCAAAAATTATATCCTTTCTAATATCTAGAATAAATTGGTCTTCTCTCATTTTTTCGATGTAGTGTTCCCTGTAATTCTCTACAAAGAAACCTAGTGTTACTGCTGCGAATAACATTACAAACTCAATAATGTATTCAGACCATTTCTTTTTATGTGATGGGTGGTGTGGGTGATGGACTTCCATGTTTAAAATTTTAATGTTCTTTTAAGCTCTTATTTAATAAATCAATTAATTCCTTATTTTTCTCTTCAAATATTTCCATTAGATATAAGTATAGCAATACTCTATCAATTGCTTTTTGATTATAATGAATAAAATCCTTACTTAATATTGAATTTTCAAATAGTCCATTTGATTTATAGAATTTTTTTAAAATCTCAATTTTCTTTTTATCCATTCTTCCAATTATGGGCGCAACTAATCCACCAGGTTTAGGCAATGTGTTAACCATATAATACTCTGCAACATCGTCAAGTATCATATTGTTATCATTTAATTTTGTTCCTAAAACTTCATAATAGTTTGAAATAGTTCGTTTTAATTCGGTTGAATTAATATTACTAAAACTACCACTAGCAATTGTGTTTTTGTAAGATGAATTATTAATGTAAAAAGAATTGCCAAATATTAAGCTGTCACTTATTAGTAATACTTTATCTAAATATTCATTTTTTGGTAAAGAATGATTTTGATATTCTAAATATAAATCATTGAGTTTTTCTAAATAAATTGACGCATTTTCATATTCCTTAATTCTAGCTTGAATGAATATCGAATCCTCTTTTAAATCAAGTACTACAGATTTTAAGTTCTGATCTGTTTTATGCTCAATAATTTGATGCTCTCTTACATTCTCGGCAAAGAATCCAAGTGTTACTGCTGCAAATAACATTACAAATTCAATAATGTATTCAGACCATTTCTTTTTATGAGTTGGATGGTGTGGGTGATGTACTTCCATATTTTAATATTATAGTTGAAAATAAGCTAATGTTTGCAATTCATTCCCCATGACTTACAGCGAACCCCTTTTTTACTCCAAAAACATTAATTCCGCTGTTTCTGGTGAATTTAAGAAGAACGTTGTGGTGCAAATTGTATGTACATAAAAAAAGCAGCTACGAAGTATGTTACGTAACTGCTTGATTTCCAAGTGGGCCCACCAGGGCATGATCCTGGGACCCCCTGATTATGAGTCAGGTGCTCTAACCAACTGAGCTATAGGCCCGCATCTTTCGATGACAGGCTGCA
>JBIKJM010000016.1:0-11418 GCA_044360985.1 Sediminibacterium sp.
GTTATTTAAGTAATTAAAAACTTTGACTCATAGTCATTCGTCATTGGCAATTGTTCAATTGACATGAAGTCATCATTTTCATTATTCATTTCAGATTATTACTCAGATACATGACTTGTAATTTGTATGAACGGTTCTCTAAAATTTATAAATATAAAATGAGTTTACATCAACCAAATCAAGGTTTAAGTTTCAAATATTTGAAGGAAGATTTACCTGCAGGCTTAGTTGTTTTTTTAGTAGCGCTTCCATTGTGCTTAGGAATTGCATTGGCATCTGGCGCCCCCTTATTTTCTGGTATTATTGCCGGTATTATTGGAGGTGTTGTCGTTGCATTTGCTAGCGGATCCGCATTAAGTGTTTCTGGTCCAGCTGCAGGCCTTACTGTGATTGTTTTAAATGGCATTACCACCCTTGGCTCCTTTGATCAATTTTTGGTTGCAGTAGCGATTGCCGGCGTTTTCCAAATTATTTTGGGCTACCTAAAAGCAGGCGTGATTGGCTATTATTTTCCATCTAGTGTGATTAAAGGAATGCTTGCGGCGATTGGTATCATTTTGATTTTAAAACAATTGCCAATTGCAATTGGATATAGTAAAGCAGTTGCACAGTCTTACCATATGGGGTCCATCATCATTGCAAGTATCTCCATTGGGATTATTTTATTTTGGGATCTACCGATGTTAAAAAAGTATGTCTTTTTTAAATATGTACCTGGCGCATTGATTGCCGTGCTTGTTGGTGTTGCTCTGAATATGTTTTTTAATGCAAATATGCCAACATGGGCTTTGTCTGCAGACGCATTGGTAAAATTACCAGTTGCAAAAAACAGTAATGAGTTCATAGGACAATTTACCTTACCAAATTTTGCCGCATTAGGAAATTACCAAGTATATGTTGTTGCCGTGACCATTGCAATTATTGCAAGCATAGAAACCTTATTAAGTACCGAAGCTGCAGACAAATTAGATCCATATAAAAGGGTTACACCAACCAACCGTGAGTTAAAAGCACAAGGTTTAGGTAATTTAATTTCGGGAATGATTGGAGGATTACCTATGACAGCAGTGATTGTTAGAACATCCGCCAATGTGAATGCTGGGGCAAAAACAAAACTATCAGCGATATTCCATGGATTGTTATTACTTATAAGTGTGGTGGCATTTGCATCCCTCTTAAACCAAATCCCATTGGCTTGTTTGGCTGCTGTGTTATTGGTGGTAGGCTACAAATTAGCTAAAGTATCCTTATTCAAACAGATGTACCAACTTGGCTGGGTGCAGTTTGTGCCTTTTATAGTGACTGTGATTGCGATACAATTCAGTGATTTATTAAAAGGCATTGCATTAGGTATGTTGGTGGCTATATTTTATATTTTAAGAACCAATTATCGCCGTGACTACCAATTTCATCATGAAAAAAAATCTGAAGGTGGCGAAATCACTATTGTACTTTCAGAACATGTTACTTTTATCAATAAAGGAAGTATTGCAAAAAAATTATCAGACATTCAAAATGATACAAAAGTAACCATTGATGCCAGTCAGTCACATTATTTAGATCTAGATGTGATAGAGATCATTTATGACTTTGAAACCGCAGCTAAATTAAAAAACATAGAAGTTATTTTAGTTAATATGCCGGCAAGGGTAGCTGTTTCGGGTCATTAGTCGTAAATTGTAGAAGCTATTTATATCGATTCAAAGAATTTTTAAAAAAGGGTTTATTTAAATTAAAAAAAATTATAAGAAATGGAAAAATCATACCAAAGATTAATTGAAAATAATAAAACATGGGTCGCGGAACAATTACAATTAGATCCTAGTTTTTTTGAAAATTTATCCAAAGGCCAAGCGCCTGAGTATTTATGGATTGGTTGTTCGGACAGCAGGGTGCCTGCAGAATCTATCACTGGCACTGAACCAGGTGAGATGTTTGTGCATCGTAATATTGCCAATATGATAGTACATAGCGATATGAATATGCTAAGTGTATTATCCTATGCAGTTGAAGTGCTCAAAGTAAAACACGTGATTGTTTGTGGGCATTATGGCTGTGGTGGGGTCATGGCAGCTATGAAAAACCAACAATTTGGCTTAATAGACAACTGGTTAAGGCATATTAAAGATGTCTATCGTTATCACCATAAAGAATTAGACGCTATTGAAGATGAAACTTTAAGAGCTAGAAGGTTTGTAGAAGTGAACGTGCAGGAACAGGTGCACGATTTAGGTAAAACATCGATTGTTCAAAATGCTTGGAAAAGAAATCAGCCTCTTCACCTACATGGATGGGTCTATGATATTCACGATGGATTGATCAATGATTTAGGGGTGAATTTCACTTGTCCAAAGGATTTACACAATGTGTATCATCTTGATTAGCAAAGAAGTATACAAATTTATAAAAAAGGAGCGTTTTTAATGCTCCTTTTTTTATGCCTTCTCCTATTAGTTAATATTAAGTTCATATTGGCTTAACAATTTGGTAACATGACTATTTGATATTTGCCATACAAATAAAATCATATCGTGAAAAGGATACTACTATTTATAATTTGTTTTGTTGCAGCAATTTCGGTTCAAGCGCAAAAAGCAAAATTGACAGGTAAGGTTACAAACGCAAAAAATGATGTTTTAGTTGGGGTTACACTAACTTTAAAATCGGATAAGAGTCAAGTTTCAAAAACAGATATCGAAGGTAGATTCAGTTTCAATATAGATATCAATAAGGCCTACACATTAGATTTATCTTATGTAGGATACAAAGCAAAATCAATTGATATTTCTGCAGCAAATATTGCAAATGAAGAAATTATATTAGATGTATTATTAGATGAGTCTGGTAAAAATTTAACTGATGTAGTGGTTTCTGCTACTAGATCTACCAATAAAGGTGCTACAGATAATGCATTGATTGCTTTTCAAAGAAATACCAATACAGTTGCATCTGTGATCTCTGCAGAATCTATTAGAAGAAGTCCAGATAGAAACACTGCCGAGATCTTAAAGAGAACTCCAGGAGCATCTATCCAAGAAGGTAAATATATTATTGTAAGAGGTTTAGCGGATCGTTATAACCAAGCGATGTTGAATGGTATCTTATTAACTAGTACAGAGCCTGACAGAAAAACTTTTTCTTTCGATTTATTTCCTTCTCAAATTATTGACAATATCATTATCAACAAAGCGTTTGTTCCTGAATTGCCAGGTGAGTGGGCGGGAGGTTTAATTCAAGTAAATACTAAAGACATCCCTACTAAGAACTTTTTCAATGTTCAAATTGGTTCTAGTTATAATACAATTTCTACAGGTAAAGAGTTCTTTAAAGACAAAGGTGGGAAAACTGATTGGTTAGGAATAGACGATGGTACTAGATCTATGCCTTCAGGTTATACCACAAAGTCTAATTTTGATACACTAAGCCTTCCTGCAAAATCAGAGTTAGCTAAAAAAATGTCGAATAATTGGTCTCCACTTGGAACCACAGCTAAACCAAATGTGAGCATGCAAATGAATGGTGGTTTCACAGGCACTTTGTGGGGCAAAAAAGTGGGCGGAATTATTGGAATTAACTATTCAATGAATGACAGAATTCAAAATAATTTAAATAGACAAAGTGTATCTTCTAATGGATCTGCATTCTCAATAAATTCAAACTTCATTGATGATAAATACATTAAAGATATCAATATGGGCGCTATTGCAGGTATTTCGATATTTTTAAATCCTTTGAATAAGATTAGTTATAAAGCAATTGTGAATGTAAAATCTGCTAATGCTTACACAAGAAGAGCTGGTACAGATTTCACGCAAGATAATTTGATCAAAGCTAATGAGTTTACATTCTCTCAAAACACTTTCTTTACTAACCAATTGAATGGGGAACATAGCTTATCTCAAAAATTAAAATTCAATTGGTTTGGCGCATTTAATATTCTAGATAGCTATAGCCCAGATCAAAGGAGAATTTTATATACAAAAACTATTGATGGCTCTGATCCATATACTTTAAATATTGCAAATTCTTTAACTCAACAATCAGGGAGTCGTATTTTTCAAAGTTTATCTGATTACATTTATACAGGCGGTGGTGATTTAACTTTAAAAGTAAATCAACAAAATACCATTAAGGCAGGGTATATGTTGCAAATAAAGGACCGCTTATACAATGCACAAATGTTCGCAAATTTTTTACCATTGGATAATCCAACCTTAAGAGCTTTGGCTCCAGAAGTAGTATTTTCTCCAGAAAATTTTGGAGATGGTACTCAAAATAAATTTGCTTTTGACGCAATCAGAAGTGCAGATAACAGGTATTTAGCAAACACAATTTTAAATGCTGGTTTTTTACAATTTGATAATAAATTATCAGAAGGCTTGAGAGTGGTTTGGGGTTTGAGAGTAGAAAATTACGATCAATTAGTTGGTTCAGTTAAAAAATGGGATAAGCGACATACTTATTCAAAAGTGACTGATTTCTTGCCAGGTGTTAACTCAACAATCAAATTATCTTCAAAAGCAAATCTAAGATTAACAGGCTCTCAAACCGTGATACGTCCAGAACTAAGAGAATTATCATTATTGAACATTTATGATTTTGAGATTAATGCTTCTGTTCAAGGTAATCCAAGTTTAAAAAGAACAAAAATCACAAATAGTGATTTAAGGTATGAGTATTACCCTGCCCCTGGAGAATTAGTAACAGTAGGTATATTCTATAAAGATTTTGAAAATGCAATTGAACCGATTTTTAATGAAGGTTCTGGTGGAGCAAGTACTTTTAATTTTCAAAATGCTAGTAAAGCAAAATCATATGGTATAGAACTTGAGACAAGAAAAAAAATAACTAATCGTTTTACATTTCAAGCAAATGCTTCTTTAATTAACTCTAAATTAAAAGATGCAAGCCTTGGTCTTGATAGACCACTCCAAGGACAATCTCCATATCTATTAAATCTTGGAATTTTATATGATGTAGTTGAATCTGGGTTTAATGCAACATTACTTTTCAACAGATTCGGGGAGAGAATATACTTAGTTGGAGATGTTAAAGGTTCAGGCACGCCTAATATTTACGAAGCTCCAAGATCTTTAATTGATTTTCAGATTAGCAAGAAATTCAACGATAAAAAATCTGAGCTTAGATTTACTATTTCAGATATCTTAAATCAATATCAAACATTCTATCAAAATAATAATTCTGATACTAAATATAACAAAGACAATGACGCAATTCGATTTAGAAGAAAATTCGGCACAACTTATGGCGTTACCTTCAACTACTCATTATAATAATCCAAACAATAAATTTTTTTAAATACAACAACAATGAAACAATTATTTATTTTATCTCTTGCCTTCCTAGCCTTTACTGGTTGCAGAAAAATTGAAATGGACGGTGAAAAAGAAATCTTCGTAGTAACGAGGGAAGTGGCTCCTGTAGGTGTCGTATCTAACACCGTTATTCTGTCAGGTAGAATCACAAAGGATACAACTTTGTATGCTAAAGATTTTAACTATCTTTCTGGTTTTGTTTACATTACAAATGGAGCAACTCTTACAATTGAAGCTGGTGCTAAAATCCAAAGTAAATTGAAAAAAGATGAAATTACTTCTTTAACAATTACTCGTGGTGCTAAAATCAAAGCTCAGGGTACATTTGAAAAACCAATTGTATTTACTTCTGGCAATGCAGATCAAAAATCTGGCGACTGGGGTGGCATAGTACTTTGTGGTAAAGCGCCAATCAATACAACTTTTAATAGTATTAAAGGATTATTTGAAGTTGAAGGTGGAATTAATAATGCAAATGGTGATGGTCTTGCAGGTTCAGGTGATGCAGCTGTGCCAAATGCTATTCCAAATGACACCTCTGGTGTGTTATCTTATGTTAGAATTGAGTATGCTGGTTATGGACTTCAACCTGATAAAGAAATCAATAGTTTAACAATGGCCGCTGTTGGAAGTGGAACAAAAATTGACCATATTCAAGTAACCTATGCAAAAGACGATGCATTTGAGTGGTTTGGTGGTACTGTGAATTGTAATTATTTGATTGCATATAAAACTCAAGATGATGATTTTGATACTGACAATGGTTATGTGGGTAAAGTGCAATTTGGTATAGCTATGAGAGATCCAAATATTGCAGATGTTTCTACTTCTGAAGCATTTGAGTCTGATAATGATGCATCTGGTTCTGCAGCTACTCCACAAACTGCCCCAATTTTTTCTAATTTCACTGTGATAGGACCAAAGCCAACAGCAACAAGTCCTTTTTCTGACAGGTTCAGAGCGGGCGCACATATTAGAAGAAATTCAAAGATTTCTATTTTTAATACTCTATTTATTGGATGGCCTCAAGGTATTTTCTTTGATAACAATGGTACAGTGCCAGTAACAAATAATTTAGCTGATACCAGTATAAATATTCGATATAATACATTTGCGGGCAATTATGATGTTAATGGTATTATACAATCTGTTACTAAGCCTAGTTCTGTTACTTATGATGTTTTAGGTTGGGCTAAAACTACAAATTTTAATAATATTGAAATTTCAACAACCGATGCTAAATTAAACCAACCATTCAATTTTAGTTCGCCTGATTTTACTCCTTTCGGTAATGAAACTAATGCAACAACAGCTCCTCGAACACTAGTAACATGGGGAGAACCTAGACATGTAAACTATGTTGTAGTTAAAAATTCATCTGGTGCTGTTACTTGGCCTGGTAATGGCAATTTTGATCATCCTTTATTAAAAAATGCATTTTTCACTGCAGTAACTTTTAGAGGTGGTGTGAATCCAGCTGGGGATGACAACCAAAACTGGTGGAAATTTTGGACAGTTTGGAAATAGTACTTGTATTTAAAATAGCACTATAAAAAAATACCCTCGCAATTGCGAGGGTATTTTTTTTGAATTCTTCAAAAGTTTTTGAAACTTATATTATCCATTAAAAGCTTCAGACACACCCTTGTGTAAAATCTTTCCAGCTCTAATATTTAAACCTTTTGCCAATGCTTGATTCTCGGCACATGCAATTTCCCATCCTTTGTTTGCGATTGCAAGTGCATATGGTAAAGTTGCTTGAGTTAAAGCTCTTGTACTAGTTTGAGGAACTGCACCTGGCATATTCGCTACGCAATAGTGTGTAATATTATCAATCGTGAACACTGGATTTTCGTGTGTCGTTGGCTTACAAGTTTCAATACATCCACCTTGGTCCACTGCTACATCTACAATCACAGATCCTGCTTCCATTAATTTTAAATCAGCTTGTTTTACTAAGTGTGGCGCTTTAGCACCATGTAATAAAACAGCACCTATTAATAAGTCTACTGTAGGCAATTTTTCTTTGATCGCTAATAAAGTAGAATATTGCGTTACCACGTTTGCAGGCATCACATCCGATAAATACCTTAGTCTAGCTAAGTTGGTATCCATGATGGTTACATGCGCACCTAAACCTGCAGCCATCTTAGCAGCTTGTGTTCCCACAATACCACCACCAATCACCAATACTTCTGCTGGCTTCACACCTGGCACACCACCTAATAATTTTCCTTTACCACCAAAAGGCTTGCCTAAATAATAAGCACCTACATTCACTGCCATTCTTCCTGCCACTTCTGACATTGGAACTAACAATGGCAATGAGCCATCCGGTAATTCTACTGTTTCGTAGGCAATACATACTGCATGCGTTTTCATCATCGCCTCTGTTAATTCTTTAGAAGCAGCAAAGTGGAAATAAGTGAATAAAATTTGACCAGACTTGATCAATCCATATTCAGCAGCCAAAGGCTCTTTTACTTTCACAATCATTTCTGCAATGGCATACACATCTGCTGCAGTTGGTAAAATTTGTGCACCCACAGATTTGTAGGCTTCATCAGAAAATCCTGATCCAGCACCAGCATTGGTTTCAACATAAACAGTATGGCCTTGTCTTGACAATGCATCCACACCTTCAGGAGTCAAACCTACACGGTACTCCTGGATCTTAATTTCTTTAGGTACGCCAATAATCATAGTATTAGTTTTATTTCTGTATAAAGTTCTATAAAAAGGAAATATTATTAATTAAATGAATAAATACAGTAAATAATGCTTTAAAAATTAGAATAATTAGAAATTGGCAGTAAATTTGAGCCATAATTGACATTTTCACCGAAATTCTTACGCTTAATAAATTTCTAGCTTATGAACTTAGACCCAACCGATCTTGCCATTTTAGGCATCTTACAAAAAAATGCATTGGCTACTTTGAAAGATATCAGTGCTGAAATTAATCTGTCAGTTAGTCCTACTCATGACCGCATCAAAAGAATGGAGGCGGATGGCGTCATTGACAACTATGTGGCTTTGATTAATCGAAAAAAAATTGATTTAGGTATGGTCGTATTTTGTCATGTCACTTTAGACAAGCAAACAAAAAATAATTTTGCGGAGTTTGAACAAATTATTTTACAATTTGACGAAATCATTTCATGCAGTTTGGTTTCTGGCAGCTTTGATTATTATTTAAAAGTGGTCAGCAAAGATGTAGAAACCTATAATCAATTTTACCAAGAAAAATTAGCGGTACTTCCAATGGTGGCACATATCAATAGCTTATTTGTGATGGATGAAATTAAAACGACAACTGCATTGCCTTTATAAATTGCATACTTTTAAAATCATTTTTTACAATTCAATTATAAATTATTTGAATTTAATTTTTACTATTCAACTTTTTAACTATGTACAATATTCCTCATTTCAAAGCGAGCAATCATCAACAAGTGATTGATTTTATGCAGGCGAATCCTTTTGTAACATTATGTGGTATAGATGCGAATGGCTTACCAGTCGCAACGCATATTCCTGTGTTAATAAAAGTAGAAAATGATATCATTACAATAAGTGGTCATATCATGCGCAAGCAAGACCATAGCAATGCCTTTGAATTGAATAAAAATGTATTGGTTATTTTTTCGGCACCTTCTGCATTTGTAAGTGCTAGTTGGTATTCGAATCAAGGGCAAGCAAGTACTTGGAATTACCAAACTGTACATGCAATTGGCAAATTAGAAATGCAGGACGAGCAACACCTGTATGATTTATTGGTTGCTTTAACACAAAAATTTGAAACAGATGAGGAAGCGCCTTCTCAAGTAAAAAATTTAGATCCAATGTACATGCATCAAAATATGAAAGCCATTGTTTCTTTTGAAATAGTAGTAGATCAATTAAAACATGTATTCAAGCTCAGTCAAAATAGGGACGAAGCTTCTCATGTAAATATTCAAAATGAATTAAACAAAGGAGATGCTGCTTGTAAGTATATGGCAGCAGCTATGAAACGAAATATTGATTAAGATCTAAAATTGCTTTGTACAAAATATTGAACTTAAATTATGACTCCAGTAAAAAATATCATTTTTGATCTTGGCAATGTCTTGTATGATATTGATTTTGAAATCATGTATAAACGCTTTCATGAATTAGGCATTCCTAATTTTGAAAAGCATTTTACACTCAATCAATCCGATCCGTTATTTTTTGATTTAGAAAAAGGATTCATAGATGAAGTAGCCTTCTGCAGCAGGTTCAATCAATTATATAATTTGTCACTGAATAAAGATCAAATTATTAAAGCCTGGAATTCCTTGTTAATTGGATTCAGAGAAAAAAGTTTGGATTGGTTAAAGTCAAATCAATCAAATTTTAGCCTGTTTTTATATTCCAATACCAATCAACCACATCAAGATTATTTTCTTGCTCAATACACGCGAGAAATAGGGGGCGATTTTAATGCATTGTTCAAAAAGCCCTACTATTCCCATGAAATGGGGATGCGCAAGCCTGATCCTGCTTCCTTTCAATATATTTTAGATCAGGAAGGACTGATTGCTGCTGAAACTTTGTTTATAGACGACAATGAACCCAATATCGCGGCCGCAGCCTCAGTGGGACTGCAAGTATTGTATTTACAACCAGGCATGTTCATTGAAACGGAATTACCTAAGTTATTAGGATAGCTTCTTACTTAACTTCCTCAAAATCAATGTAATCGGCGTCTTTTTTTGCCGAATCCTTAGGCACTTTTGTGGCCTCTTTAGGGGTATTTTGGCTTGTAAACCCATAAAAATTGGTGTTTTGTCCCTGTGCTTCGGCCATTTTTCGTTGCATTTCTTCCATATTTTGGCGAACAGTCTTGACCCCTTTACGCACAGGAAGGACCACATTAAAGATCAATTTATACAATAGATAGATCAGAAATCCGTAAATCAATAGCTTGGTCATAGCACAAAAATACGATGAGATTGAATAAAATTGGGTGAATTCATCCTCTTTTATTACCTTTGGTCTAGAATAAGCAAAGAAATGAAGGGAACGAAATCGTTCCCTTCTTCTTTTTTAAGTATGGAAGTAAACGAATTAAAAGACAGGATTCACACCTTATTAGAGCCTTTTTTACAAGAGGATCCAAGCTACTTTTTGGTGCACATCAAAGTAAAGCCTGGTCATATAATAAGAGTCTATATTGATGGCGACCAAGGATTGCCTATCAAACAATGCACTTCTTTTAATAGGAGATTGTATAAGGCCATCGAAGAAGCTGCATGGTTCCCAGAAGGTGATTTTGCATTGGAAGTTTCTTCACCTGGTGTAGAAGAGCCATTGGTTTTAAACAGACAATATGTAAAAAATATTGGACGTACCGTAGAAGTGATATTGAACGATGAATCTGTTTTTACGGGCGTGATGAAAGAAGTCACTGACAATGATATTTTAATAGAGTGGACAGCTGGAAAAGGGAAAAAGGCAACCCAAGAATCCATGCTTATTCCATTTGATAATATAAAATCAACTATAGTACAAATTCAATTTTAACAAATCTCAAGCTTGATCGCTTGATAAAAAAATGATGTTATGGCAAGTATAAATTTAATTGAAGCTTTCGCGGAGTTTAAAGACGCTGAAAATATAGATCGTCCTACGATGATGAAAGTGGTAGAAGATGTATTCAAAACCTTATTGAGAAAAAAATATGGTAGTGATGAAAACTTCGACGTAATCGTGAATGCAGAAAAAGGTGATTTGGAAATCATCCGCCGTCGTGAAATCCGACCTGATGATGATGTAGATAATCCTTTAGCTGAAGTTTCTTATTCTGACGCAATCAAGATAGAGCCTGACTTTGAGATAGGTGAGGAATTATTAGAGGAAGTGAATATTTATGATTTTGGACGTCGTGCTATCTTGGCTGCAAAGCAGACATTAGCATCTCGTATCAACGATTTAAAGAAAAATGTTTTAGTTAAAAAATATTCTGATAGAATTGGTGAAATCATCAACGCTGAAATTTATCAGGTTTGGAAGAAAGAAGTTTTGTTATTAGATGAAGAAGGCAACGAGTTAATCC
>JBIKJM010000168.1:0-3631 GCA_044360985.1 Sediminibacterium sp.
CTAGAAGGCAATAATCGTTATTACTTATACAATTTCATTACAGATAATTGTACCACTCGAGTAAAAGATGGCTTTTATCAATTTGCAAATACCCAAGTCCCTCCATCCAATATCAAAAGCTTTAGAACCCATGTGGTAGAAGCACCTTACCAACAAGGCATCCCTTGGATTGGCTTAGGGATAGATGTATTATTAGGAGCGGTATCAGACCAAGCACCAACTGCTTTGCAGGCAGGCTTCTTGCCAGATTTGTTTTTTGAGCAACTAGCAGCGCAAGCAAGCTATATTGCATCAACTCAGGATTATGATTTCACAAAAACGATACCAACAAAACCTACAGATCCGGTCTATTATATTGTTGGATTAATTATCCTGTATTTATTTTTAGGTAGGTGGAATGCAAGATGGGCCGTGATTGCTGCTAAAATAATTGATGTTTCCTTATTATTTATTTTTGGACTAGGTGGATTGTTATTGGTGTACATGAGTGTGTTTTCAAAACACACGGCATGCCACGACAATTATAATATTGCATGGATTCATCCATTCTATTTTATTGCTTTAATACTTTATTTTATTAAACCAATTTGGGCAGGCTATCTAGGTCGCATCTTCTTTATTGCTACTATTGGACTTATTGTAGTCAGCTACTGGCTTCCTCAATCATTTTCTAGTTCAGTCTATCTTTTAATGGGGCTTGCAATAGTATTGAATTACCGTTTAATGAAAAGAGGTATAGATGCAAAATTCAATTAAGCTAACCCCTCAGTATTATCATTACGGAATAGATCAGCTTGCATATTTTGATGAGGGCAAAGGCGAACAAACAATCCTACTCATTCATGGCTTTGGCGAAGACCATGGTATCTGGAAAAATCAAATTGAATTTTTATCCAACCATTATAGAGTCATCGCACCAAATCTACCTGGGGTACATTGTAAACCATTGGCCTTGCACCATAGCCAAACACCAGATATCCGAATGTATGAAGAAGTGCTACACGATTTAATGCACCATTTACATATCGAACAGTATTATATCGTAGGACATAGCATGGGCGGGTATATTGGTTTATCCTTTGCAGATTACTATGTGAACCATGTGCAAGGTCTGTTGTTATTACATTCTACTGCTTACAAGGACAACGAGGCGAAAAAAACAAGTCGGATGAAAGTGGCAGAGTTTATTCAAGAATGGGGTGTCTCTAAATACCTTGAAACTGCTACCCCAAATTTATTTGGTGATGCATTTAAAAAAGTCAACCCTGCAGCCATTCAAAACGTCATTGACAGTGGAACGGATATCAGCCCAGAAGCAATGATACAATTTGTATTTGCTATGCGGAACCGAAAAGCAATGACCCATTTGCTGCAACAACTTACAATACCTGTGTGGATGATTGCAGGAGAAGCGGACCTTGCAGTACCCATACAAGACAGCTTGGAACAAATTAAATTACTACCTTCATCTAATAGTTTGGTGCTTGAAAATGTGGGCCATATGGGCATGCTTGAAGCAACCGATCAAGTGAACGAATTTATTCATCAATGTATTCAATCTGCTTAACGAAAAATGCTAAGCCAAAAAATATAGATTATGTCAAAAATCATTTTAATTACGGGAGCAAGTTCAGGATTTGGAAAAGCAACTGCTACAAAATTTGCAGCAGGAGGTTGGAACGTCATAATTACTGGACGCAGAAAAGAAAAATTAGAAGTATTAGCAAAAGCACTCGAAGCAAACTACGGCATTAAGACATTATGCCTAAACTTTGATGTACAAGATAAAAAAGCCGTTTTTGACAACTTACAAAACTTACCTACTGAATGGCAAGCAATTAATATATTGGTGAACAATGCTGGCCTTGCCTTAGGAAGAGACTCTTTTGAAAACGCCAATTTGGAAGACTGGGAGACGATGATTGACACCAATGTGAAGGGTTTATTGTATGCTTCTAAAGCAGTCCTGCCAATGCTAATCAAAGAAAAAGGGCATATCATTAATATTGGAAGCACTGCTGGTAAAGAAGTTTATAAAGACGGGAATGTATACTGTGCATCTAAGCATGCAGTAGATGCAATTAGCAAGGCACAAAGAATTGACTTACTGCCTTATCAAATTAAAGTTACCGCCATCCATCCTGGAGCAGCAGATACAGAATTTTCTGTGGTACGATTTAAAGGAGATGCAGAAAAAGCGAATGCAGTGTATACTGGTTACACGCCATTGAAGGCAGAAGATATTGCAGATACCGTTTGGTATGTGGCCAACACGCCTGCGCATGTTTGTATCAATGATTTGGTGATTACTTGTACAGCACAAGCGAATTCAATGTATCTACAGAAATAGGTTTCATTTTGAACCTATTTGAATTATGCTAATTCCGATAGATTTAGTTTGAACTCATTTGAATTATTCTAATTCCAATGTTTTTATCCAAAATCTATTTCAGTGTTGTCGCCAATATTTAATGTACGGCTCATCCCCTTCACTGCAGCATCACTTCCGATCAATGAATTGTCTAATACCACTTCATCCAATGCAGTGTAAGAACCAATGATGCTATCTTTCACAATCGAACTTCTAATAGTAGTATTATTCCCAATGGTCACATGCGGCCCAATGATTGAATTTTCTATAACACATCCATCTGCAATACTCACTGGCGCAATGATGATGCTATTGGTGTATAATTCCGGATTAATGGCATAGCCTCCAGACTTCTTAAGCAACATGGCATTGGTTTCTAGCAAAGTTTCTTTTTTACCACAATCAAACCAATTCTTTACTTTAAAGGATTTAAACTGTACACCTTTTTTGATCATGCAATCCAACGCATCCGTTAAATTATATTCATCGTTAGATTTAATATTCTCGTTTACTAATTTTTGAAAGCATTCAAATAAAATAGCAGACTCTTTAATTTTATATAATCCTACCAATGCATTGTTACTTTTTGGAATAGACGGCTTCTCAACAACATGTTCAATGAGTCCATCTTCATTCATTTCTGCCACACCAAATTGTCTAGGATCATCTACTTTTTGAACACCCAACATACTGGTTGGACTTTCAAGTACTTCTTTAATATCGTATTCACAAATAGTATCTCCTAAGGCAATAAAAACTTCATCACCACCCACAATATCTTGCGCCAATTGAATCGCATGCGCTGTTCCTTGTCTATCGTTCTGATACACAAAATGGGTCTTTAAATTTGGGTAGGTTTGCTCAACATAATCTTGGATCTTCTCTCCCAAATAGCCTACTACAAAAATGAACTCATTAATCCCTTCGGCTTTTAATTGATCTACAATAAAACTCAAAATGGTTTTACCTGCTATAGGAATCAACGCCTTAGGCTGTGTATAGGTATGTGGTCTTAGTTTAGCTCCTGCGCCTGCAACCGGTATAATCGCCTTCATTTAATTTTTGTTTAGGGGTGGCTAAAAATAGTAAAAAACGCCTATTTAATGCCTTTTGATCGCGTCAAAGATAGTATTATTATAAAACACTAAACAAATGTGGATATTCAATCAAAAACTCTTGTTAGAAAGCTTTGGAGTGGCCTAAGGAATGAATTAATTTTGCCCCTTATAAAATCATCCTTATGAAAAGAGATACCCTTGT
>JBIKJM010000169.1:0-3610 GCA_044360985.1 Sediminibacterium sp.
ATCAATGGCTGTAGCTAAATCACCTGATGGATGTCCGCCTGCATTTGGTGCTAAACTATTCCAAAAGAAAGTATGGTTCCAATGACCGCCACCGTTATTTCTAACAGCAGGACTAATGCTTCCAGCAACCGCAACTAGTTCTTCGATTGTCTTGCCTTCGTTAGGCGTACCGGCAACTGCTTTATTTAAATTATCAACATAAGCTTGATGGTGTTTGCCATGGTGTATTTGCATGGTCAATGTATCAAAATGTGGTTCTAGGGCTTCGTGTGCATAGGGTAATGCAGGTAATGTAAATGACATATTTTTTCTTTTTAATTTGAATGTTTGAATATCAAAATTACAATGCTTTGCGCTGATTTAAGCGACTTGATGCCTTTTTTTACTTAAATATTATTTCAAGTGATAATAGCACAGTAACTAAATAGCTTTCCTTCCTTATCTGTTTTCTTTTTATCGAAAGATGCTATTGATGAAATAAACATAGCTACCCCTCACCCTCATGCGGAAGGAACCGAAATCGGCTTCGGGGTACTATGTTTATTTCTAAATTTCTATTCAGGTGCAGTTAATAAATAGTTTCTGGAGTAATCCGTTTTTAGGATTACGAAGGAAAGCTATTTATTACTAAGCTATTAAAGTAGAAAAGTAACAAAGCAAACAGCTAGCGTTTCGCTTTAAAGAAGGCTTGCATTAGAGCAGCGCATTCTTCTTGCAGGACGCCTCCAGTAAGGGTCGTAGAAGGATGGAAGGGATTTTTTTCAGTAACACGACGATAGCTATTTTTTTCGTCGTAAGCGCCAAATACAATATGGCCAATCTTGTTCCAGTATAAGGCACCTGCACACATCAAACAAGGCTCTAAGGTCACATACAGTGTTGCTTCTGGTAAATATTTAGATTGTAGGTTTTCACAAGCACTAGAGAGGGCAAGGATTTCGGCGTGCGCTGTAACATCTTTTAAAAGTTGGACTTGGTTATATCCTTTTGCAATGACCTGATCGTTCATCACAATGACAGCACCTACTGGCACTTCATCTTCATCAAAAGCCCTCTTAGCTTGTAAGAGAGCCTGACGCATAAATTGTTCATGTTTATTTTCCACTATCTTGTGTAACTGTGCTTATAATTTTTGGATACGAATATTTCTGTACCAAACTTTATCGCCATGATCTTGCAAGCTAATATGTCCAGAAAAGACTTTTCCAAAATCAGGTGATTCACCTTGAGAAAATTTAGACCTTCTAATCAATTCTTTCCAGCTATCATCACCTAAATGTGTATTTACGCATGTTACACCATTTAATTTCATTATTAAAATTCCTTTATTTGCGATAATGTCCACTTGATTCCACTCTTCTGCAGGTTTAACACCAGACTCGTCCCCTACAATAAGATCATATAAATTACCTGCTCTATGACTTATATTTTTTCCATCCTCATGGCTATCGTTGTCTAAGACTTGCATCTCAGGTCCTGTATGCCATGGTTCTTTATATTTAGCTGGGTTGTCTTGTACAAAAAAGATAATACCACTATTGCCATTCTTAGAAACCTTCCACTCTAATTGTAAATGAAAATTGGTAAAACTTTCGTTGGTTACAATATTACCACCGCCAACAATTTGACCATTTACTTTATTGCTAGGGTCAAACATCAAAGTGCCGTCTACTACTTTCCATGCTTCACCTACAGTCGTTTTTCCATATGCATGCCAGCCATTTTTTGTTTTGCCATCGAATAAAGAGATCCATTTTTCTTGAGCCTGAGTCTGATTAAAACCAAACACTGCAAAAGTCAATAAGGTTAGCGCAAGCAATTGTTTTTTCATAATTATTTTTTTAATAGTAAAATGTATTTCACCATCGCCTCTGCATCCTCCTCACTCAGGTTTGCATGCGCTGTCATTGGTATAGCACCCCAGTTGCCACTTCCGCCTTTGATAATTTTTCCAGCTAGCATTTCAATATTGTCATCTGTATCTTCATATTTAGCGGCTACATCTTGGTAAGCTGGTCCTATACTTTTTTCAGCTACTTTATGACAGGTTAAACAATCGCTTCCTGCAATTAAAGCCAATCCTTTTGTATAATCTGGATTGTCCGATAATTTAGTTTCCGAAGTAGTGGTTGTTTCTGTTGTTGTTTCATTTTTTGTCGCACCACCACCACATGCTACTAGTAAAATGGCTGCTGTTAGGGTGTATAAAATTTTATGCATACTGTTGTATTTGATTGTGTAAATTATATTCTTGATTTGAATTCTTGATTTAACTAAATGTTTTTTACTTCTTGACTAAATACCTAATATTTTTTTATTAAATGCTTCATCAGATCCTGTGCTAGCAAAATCATCAAAAGCTTTTTCGGTTACAGGGATGATATGGTTTTGAATAAATAAGGCGCCTTCTGCTGCTCCTACTTCTGGATGCTTTAAACAACATTCCCATTCCATCACTGCCCAGCCTTTGTAATCATAAGCGGCTAGTTTGCTAAAGATACTTTTAAAATCTACTTGACCATCACCAAGCGATCTAAACCTTCCAGCACGATTGACCCAGTTTTGATAACCGCCGTATACGCCTTGTTTTGCACTCGGATTAAATTCGGCATCTTTTACATGGAACATTTTGATACGCTCATGGTATGCGTCGATAAAGCCTTTATAGTCCATGCATTGTAATACCAAATGCGATGGATCATATAATAAACAAGCACGAGCATGATTTCCTACTTTTTCTAAAAATAGTTCATAAGAAACGCCATCATGCAAATCTTCTCCTGGATGAATTTCATAACATAAGTCTACACCCGCAGCGTCAAATTCATTTAAAATTGGCAACCATCTTTTGCCTAATTCTGTAAAGCCAGTTTCTACTAAACCTGCTGGTCTTTGTGGCCATGGGTAAACAGTATGCCATAATAAAGCACCGCTAAATGTGGCGTGCGCATTCAATCCTAAATTTTGAGAAGCTTTCGCTGCATATTTTAATTGTTGTACCGCCCATTCAGTTCTTGCTTTTGGGTTGCCTCTAAACTCAACTGGTGCAAAGCCATCAAACTGTGCATCATAGGCAGGATGAACCGCCACCAACTGTCCTTGTAAATGAGTTGATAATTCTGTGATCTCTAATCCAGCAGCTTGCACGATGCCTTTGATCTCGTCTGCATAGGTTTTACTTTCTGCTGCTTTTTGTAAATCAATACAACGTGCGTCCCAACTTGGAATTTGCACACCCTTGAAACCCAATCCTGCAGCCCATTTGCAGATACCCTCTAAAGTATTGAAAGGAGGATGGTCTCCTAAGAATTGTGCTAAAAATATACCTGGTCCTTTTACTGTTGTCATATTGTAATGATTGCCTTTTAAATATTATGTGGAGTCCATTTTTGATCCGATCCTGCAGATAAAACGACATTATCTATAAATGCCATCCCTCTAATTCCATCTTCTACGCCTGGGAAATCTAACATTTCGGGAGTCGGGATGTTGCCATCCATTTTTGCAGACAAAGTAAGTGCAAAGTTTCTATAAATATTAGCGAATGCTTCTAAATAGCCTTCTGGATGCCCTCCAGGTGTGCGGCAATTATGTGTAGCGAAGCTGGATA
>JBIKJM010000171.1:0-3592 GCA_044360985.1 Sediminibacterium sp.
CAAGAAGAAATTGGGTTAAGAGGTGCCGAAATGATTGCTAGAAGAATTAAGCCCAATATAGCAATTGTAACAGACGTGACCCATGATACACATACCCCAATGATTAATAAAGCAATCGAAGGTGATATTCAATGTGGTAAAGGCCCTTCATTGGCCTACGCACCTGCCATCCATAATAAATTATTAGCGATTGTAGAAGCGGCAGCAAAAAATAAAAAGATTCCTGTGCAATTTAGAACGCTCAGCAGAAGCACAGGTACCGATACAGATAGCTTTGCCTATGCCAATGACGGATGCCCTTCTGTTTTAATTTCCATTCCGCTTAGGTATATGCACACGACGGTAGAAATGATTCACAAAAAAGACATCGTAGATACCATCCAATTAATGTATGAAACTTTATTACAGTTGAGTCCTAAAACCAATTTGAATTATCTATAATGTCCCAATCCAAGCCCATACATATTGCAGTACTTGATCTATATGATGGCAGTGCTAATATGGGGATGGATTGTATCAGGGATATATTGGAAGATTGGAGCAAAAAGCATTCCGTTGAAATCAAGACCACCGTATTTGATGTTCGGGTTAAAAATGAATTACCTGAGGATGGATTTGATGTATACATTTCATCAGGTGGACCTGGTTCTCCAATTGATACAGTAGCAGATGCATGGGATATAGCTTATTGCAATTGGTTAGAACGAATGCATGCGATAAAAAAACCTGTCCTTTTAATATGCCACAGTTTTCAAATAGCATGTAGACATTTTGATATTGGAAAAGTTGGATTAAGAAAATCAAAACAGCTTGGTGTTCTTCCAATTCATCCAACCACAGCCCATTCTATTTTTGAACAATTACCAGATCCGTTTTTTGCAATGGAAAGTCGAATGTATCAGATAACTGAACCTAATGATGATAAAATTGAAACCATGGGGGCTACTATCATCGCATTAGAAAAAATAAGACCTCAACTTCCCTATGAAAGAGCCCTGATGGGAGTTGCATTTAGTGATACCATGATTGGTGTTCAATTTCATCCAGAAGCAACAAAAGAAAGACTGATTCACTATTTTAATTCAGACAGTATTAAAACAACTGTTGTAAATGACTTTAGCGAAGACAAATGGCATCAAATTATGCAATCCTTAGAAGATGATTCTAAAATCAAACATACTTGTAGTCAGTTTATTCCAAACTTCCTCCAACAAATGCTGTAAGTATGATTGAAGCAATTAGAGCAGCATTTAACGCCCAATTTACTTCAGAAAAGTACCAACAATACCTTTCTATTTTAAATGCACCATTTAAAGATTCAATCCCGTTTAGAATAGCAGAAACGCCTGTATTTATTGATAAAAATTTTAAAGCTCAGTTGCTAGATGCCGGGGACTATATTTGTGATTTTATTACAGATCCAAGCTTTGCAGCAAAAACAACCCTTGCAATACCCCAAGGAATAGATATTCCAGGTGAAAAGGCTTTACCTGAATGTGTTGTGATTGATTTTGCAATAGCCGAAGGACCAGGGGGAACATGCCAACCTCAATTAATTGAATTACAAGGCTTCCCTTCTTTATTTGCTTTTGAACTATTGCAAGCGCAAGCTTTGGAATTGGCCTACGATTTACCAAAAGGATTTAGTCCTTTTCTGAATGGATACAACCAAGCAGGCTATCTAGATTTTTTTAAAAAAATAGTGCTTGGCGACCAAGGGAAACATACCATTTTATTAGAGATAAAGCCTTACGAACAAAAAACGAGGCATGACCTATTGCTGACCGAAGCTTGGTTGAATGTACCGATAGTTTGTCTTTCAGAAATTTATCTAAATGGCAAAACGCTTTGCTATCAAAAAAATGGTGTTGAATATAAAATTGAAAGAATCTACAATCGAGTGGTGTATGACGAGTTAATGCAGCAAGCGCCTAATTTCATTGCACAATTTAAATTACTGGAACAAACTGAAAATGTAGCGTGGGTCAATCATCCACATCATTTTTTTAGAATCAGTAAATATATACTCCCCTTACTAAACCATCCAGCAATTCCAGAAGCACATCTTTTGTCTGATTGGAAAAAAAATCAAGCAGCTGATAAACTTGATTTAGCTACATCTATATGTAAGCCTTTATTCTCTTTTGGAGGTCAAGGTGTAATGCTAGATCCAACCATCGATACCATCAATGCAATCAATGATCCAGAAAATTGGATTCTACAAAAGAAAGTGTCCTATGCCGCTGTGATTGAAACACCTTCTGGACCTTCTAAAGCAGAAATTAGATTGTTTTATTTTTGGGATAGCCAATTGAATCGATACGTTGCCACCAATAACTTAACTAGAATTAGCAAAGGGCCTATGATTGGTGTGAGCTATAATGATACTGCCACCTGGATAGGTGGCAGTATCAGCTATTTTGAGCAATAAGTTATTTATTCAGAAATGTTCATCATCTTTCCTAATAAGCTGTAGGCGTTTTTTACAACAAGTGATTTTCCTATCCATTTCTTGGCATCTGTATTTTTAACAGAAACAAAATCTTTATTAGATTGATTGATCTCTATCACAATTGCCTCAAACTCATTATTTGCAAGCTGAATAAAAATGTAATCTTTGCCTTGAAATCTTTGAACAGCTTCAGCTGGTATTAATACCGCCTCATTCGTTTCCACCACAATATCTGCAGTTAAAAACATACCTGGTAATACATTTTTTGGTGTATTCTCAAAATGACAATGTAATAAACCTGTTTTGTCTTCATTGATATTTTGTGAAACTGCTAAAATCGAAACTGTATAATTTTTAGAAGGATCTTGTGTTAACGTGACTGTCCCCTTCATGCCTACTTTAAAATTTGCGATATCCTTTTCGTAAATAGTGATGGCAGCATGGATATCATTAGGATCCATTATTTCTAATAAAACGTCAGAAGGCGTCACATATTTTCCTCTATTGATATTCACTTTTGTAATATAACCACTAATAGGTGCCGTCAATCTAACCAAACTAGTCATATTCTCTGGTGTCAAACTTTCTGGCTGAATATTGATTAGTTTTAGTTGTTCAGACAAAGCCCTCAATTGAATATGAATTGCATTATAGTCTGCTTGTATTTGTTGAAAGGATTTTTTACTTACTGCTTCTTGATTTAATAACAATTTTTGACGGTCAAGGTCTTGTTGTAAATAATTCAACTTTGCTTTACTAGCTAAGTAATTTTCCTGCAATTGAATGAATGCAGGATCTTTTACCGTTGCTAAAACGGCGCCCTTTTTTACAAAATTGCCGGGTATTAAATTAATGTCCTGTACATATCCTCCCAATGGCATACTAACAGAAGCGATACCTGTTGGCGGCACATCAATTACTCCATTTAAATGTACAGTCCCTTTCATCCTACCTAGTTCAATGGGAGCTAGTACTAATTGTGCTAGTGTTGCTTGCTCTTTTGTTAAAGTCACTTTATTAGTTACTTCTTCAACTGCTTCTTTTTGAGTTTCATTTTTTGGATCGCTACTGCAACTCAATAAAAAAATGGCAAAAACAATGATGCTATATGTATTTTTCATTATCATCTTTTTTGAATAA
>JBIKJM010000170.1:0-3592 GCA_044360985.1 Sediminibacterium sp.
ACGCGTTTCAAGAATTTATGGGAAAATATGCCCCTAAAACGCATTGCACTTATGTAGATACGAATAGTTCAGAAGAAGCAGAAAAAGCATTTGACAAACATGTAGGCAAATCACAAAAATTTGATACCGTATTTGCTATGACAGACGAAATTTTAATTGGCGTGATGAAGTCAATACAAGCCCATAATATTAAAGTGCCGCAAGAGATTGGTGTGATTAGTATCAGCAATGGTTTTATTCCAAGTTTATACCACCCAAATATTAGTTATGTAGAAACAAGTGGTTATGAATTAGGCAAATTAGCATTCGTCCAAATGCTAGCAAATATTAAAGGCGGTAAAACCTTGTCTGAATTAACGGTAGATGCAAAATTTGTCAAAGGTGGTTCTATGTAAACCATTGATCGATTGTAATTGGTGCTTATTTACCAATACAGAATTTAGAAAAAATAAAATCTAATTGATCTTCGTTGGTGATCTCTCCTGTAATTGTTCCTAGGTAATGCAATGCTTGACGAATATCCAATGCCAATAAATCGCCAGTAACATTTTGCAGTAACCCTGTTTCAATATCATTGAGTGCAAGCATTAATTTTTTTAGGGACGCTACATGCCTTGCATTGGTTACAATGGTGCCTTCTTTATTCAATGCATCGCCAACTACTTTTTGGTTCAAGGCATTTTCCAATGCAATAATATTTTGTTTGTTTTTAGCAGAGATAAATAGCACTTCACCAAATGAAGCATCCTCTTTGATTGAATGATCTAATGCAAGGTCAATTTTATTGCCTACTAATATTAATTTATCCTTAGTGACGCCAATGTCGGATTGCCAAGCTTGAATGTCTGATAAGGCATGTGTACTTGCATCAAATAAGGCAATTATAATATCTGCTTCTTGGATTTTTTCTCTGCTTTTTTCGATACCCATTTGCTCAATAGAATCAGTAGTCTCCATCCTAATTCCAGCTGTATCAATTAATTTATATAAAACACCTTGAATGTTTAAATACTCTTCGACCGTATCCCTTGTGGTTCCTGGAATCGCACTCACTAAAGCGCGATTTTCATTTAATAAGGCATTTAACAATGTTGATTTGCCAGCATTGGGTTTGCCAACAATGGCTACTTGAACGCCATTCTTAATCACGTTGCCTAACTTAAATGAGTCATGCAATGTTTGGGTTTTTAATTGCAATTGTTGGACTAAATTTTCTAGTTCTTTTTTATTGGCAAATGCGACATCCTCTTGTGAGAAATCTAATTCTAATTCAATTAATGCAGAAAACTTTATTAATTTTTCACGCATTAACTGCAAATCATTAGAGAATCCGCCTTTTAAATTATGTAATGCAGTTTTTCTTGCTGCTTCTGTATTGCTTGCAATTAAATCTGCAACAGCTTCGGCTTGCGTTAAATCCAATTTTGCATTTAAGAAGGCCCTTTGTGTAAACTCCCCCGGCTTCGCCATCCTGGCTCCTTTTTCAATCATCAATTGTAAAATTGAATCCTGAATAAATGGAGAACCATGACATGAAATTTCGACTACCTCTTCGCCTGTATAAGACTTAGGGGCTCTATAGATACTCGCTACAACTTCATCCAGCACCAGTCCCTTGTCAATCAATTTTCCAAAATGAACCGTATGAGTTGCTTGCTTGGTTAAATCTTTTTTTTCAAAGACTGCGTTGACAATATGAATCGCTTCTGGACCACTCAGTCTTATCACCGCTATGGCGCCTAATCCAGGTGCTGTAGCCAAGGCTACAATGGTGTCATTCCAGTTACTTAATGTGCTTTGCATGAATGCAAAATTACACAAAAAAGGCTCCCAATTGGGAGCCTTTTTATATTGAATCAGTTTGAATCTAATCTTCTGAAACCATGAAAACAATTGCTTGTCTATGTCTGTAAATTACATTACGTCCATTTTGAACAGCTGGTTTCCATTTTGGTCCTCTTTGAATAACACGTACAGCTTCTTCTTTAGTACCATAACCAGGATCGTTCTCTGCTCTAACTTCAGAGATAGCGCCATCCTTAGCTACAATGAAAGAAACTACTACAGAATATTTTCCTGTAGGTGCTCCATTTTCAACTGGCAAGTCCCTATTCAAGGTACGCTCTAGGTATCTTACCCATGCGCTTTGTCCACCAGGGAATTCAGCAGGGATTTGAACCACAGTAAATACCTTGTCGTAGTCTTCGTCTTTTGGTGCTTCCACAGCACCAGTACTTTGCTCTACAGGAGCAACTAAGCCATCGTCTTTTGTACCTTCTTGGTTAAAAGTACCAATCTTGGTGTCTTCTAACTTTTCAACTTCCTTGATTTCGTCTTCTTCCTTCACTTCCTCGTCTTTCACAATCTTAGGAGGCGTGAATTTAGTCACTTCGACCTTAGGTGGCTCTTGCTTTGGTGGTGGCGGTGGTGGTGGTTCAGGCTTTTTTTCATCTTGATTTACATTCTCTAAAGATAAATCTACTGCAACCACTTCTACATTATCACTCTTGATAGAATTTGATAAAATTGCACCAACAGACAATGTCAAAGTTACAAGGATCATTCCCATAAGACCGTTTCTCAAACGCTTATCATACGTTTTACGTAGTTCATAAGCGCCGTAGGCTTTATTCTTACCCTCGAAAAGGATATCAAGAAAATCGGCGGTTAATATTTTATTTATGTCCATGTTTAATGCTTTTAATTACTTGCCGAAGTTTGTGAACTTGCATCAGAAATTTTTACCAACTGAGCTTCCCCGTCGGAAATATCTACTAATGCATATTTTTTTACAACGTTAATAGCCATTTCATCTAAGATGTCAATTACATTTTTGTAATTACATTCAACCCCAGGTTTGATCACGACTACGAAATCCTTGTATGGATTTTCAGTATCTCTTGATCTACTTCTAACGTCTGCTTTCTTTTTCAAGATCACATCACGGATTGAGTTCTCACCATTATAAGAGGCAGAAAGAAAATTAGAGCCATCTGGCTTTAATTGACCTTCGTAATAATAGATATGATTATCGGCCCCCATTAAGATGGTAAGTACACCAGATTCTTTTGCTTTGTTTTGTTCATCCTGTTTTACTTTATCATCAGGCAAAAACAACTTAAACGCTGTTGGTTGACTCATGGTTGTGGTAAAGATGAAGAAGGTAATCAATAAGAAACCTAAGTCCACCATTGGTGTTAAATCAACGCGAGTTGATAACTTTTTTCCTTTTTTGACCCCAGGTCCTTTCTTATGGCCACCACCCGATGAGGTATCTAATTCTGCCATTGTAAGCGCTTTTAATTAGTTATTAAATTAATCATCCTGTTTATCACCCGTCATAGAACTCTTCCATAATTCAGAGCCTTCTGGAGCGTTTTCAGGATTGGTAACCATTTGAAACTTCAACAATTCATTTTTCTTGAAGGCTGCAATCACATTCTTGAAAGCTGGATACTTAGCAACATTGTCCCCTTTTAATAAAAGGTCCATTTTCTCGCCAGCATACGCTGCTTTCACCACTTGCATCCAATAAGTCAATTCATTGTTTGTGCTATCCTTACATGGTATACCAGGTAATTGATCGCCTTTT
>JBIKJM010000172.1:0-3551 GCA_044360985.1 Sediminibacterium sp.
TGTAACGTATACAGGGTGGCCCATTGCTAGTTCTAAACCTTTTCTTTGACCGATGGTATAAAATGGATAGCCTTTATGTTTTCCTAATCTTTTTCCTTTATTGTCTACAAACCATCCGCCATTTACTTTTTCTTCTAATCCATCCACACGGCGTTTTAAGAACCCTCTGTAATCATTGTCAGGTACGAAACAAATTTCGTAGCTCTCACTTTTTTTAGCCAGTTCTGGATAGCCCATATCAATGGCCATTTGTTTGATATCTTTTTTGTGCATGCCACCTAGTGGAAGGATGGTGCGCTTTAATAAGTCTTGATCCACACCCCATAAAACATAGCTTTGGTCCTTGGTTTCATCCAATCCTTTTGAAATCACATAACGTCCATTATCGTGTTGACGCACTTTAGCATAATGTCCTGTGGCAATGAATTCACAACCCAATGCATCTGCTCTTTTAAGTAAGGCGCGCCATTTAATATGCGTGTTGCACATGACACAAGGGTTGGGGGTTCTGCCAGCCAAATATTCTTCTACAAAATTTTCAATGACAAAGTCGCCAAATTCTTCTCTAATATCTAATATATAATGTGGAAATCCATTGTTCACGGCCGCCATTCTAGCGTCGTTGAATGAATCGATATTGCAACAGCCTGTTTCCTTGCCATTGGCATTACTGGTGGAATAGTCCCATGTTTTCATGGTAATTCCGACTACTTCATATCCTTCGTTGTGTAAGAGAATTGCAGCGACTGTGCTATCTATTCCGCCGCTCATTGCGACGAGTACTTTTCCTTTTTTGCTCATATTTCAGTGGCCAGTTAAAAGTTGGCTTGGAACAAAAGTAATAAAAAATTACTATCTTCATTCCCTTAGAAAGTTAAAATATACAATATGATAAAGTTACAAGTCATCGGAAATTTAGGCAAGGACGCTGTCGTGAATGACGTAAACGGCAAGTCTGTCATTAATTTCAACGTAGCGCATACAGAAAAATATAAGGATGCGCAAGGGGTTCAAAAAGATAGAACTACTTGGGTAGATTGTTCTTATTGGACAGATCGCACTGCTGTGGCGCCTTATTTAAAGAAAGGAACACAAGTGTATGTAGAAGGTACACCGGATGTAAGATCTTATACTACAACAGATGGTCGCCAAGGGGCATCTTTGACCTTAAGAATTGTTTCAGTACAATTATTAGGATCTAAGCCTTCAGGAGGATCTGGTGGAGAACAGTCCAACTATGGTGGAGAAACCAATCCAACACAAAGCTATAATCCAGCACCTAGTGCAGGAGCAGGAAGCAATGAAGCAATGGACGATTTACCATTCTAAGATATTTTAAGCAATAGCGTTAAGGGTGTACCAATCAGTACACCCTTTTTTTGTAAATTTGTACCATGGAATCTAAGAACTATACTTATCAAGCACTTGCTGCATTCTCGGAGGCTGTTTTTTTAAAGATGGGCTGTCCGGCATCAGATGCAGCATTGGCCACTAAGGTGTTGTTGTCTGCCGACTTAAGAGGGATTGATAGTCATGGAATAGCGAGATTGGTTGGCTATGTAAGGTTATGGGAAATTGGGAGGATCAATGCCACACCTAATATCAAAATAGTCCACGAAACGCCTTCTACTGCTGTGATTGACGGGGACAGAGGATTAGGATTGATTGTGGCTCCAAGAGCAATGGACATTGCTATGGAGAAAGCTAGACAAGTTGGAACAGGTTGGGTCAGTGTTAAAAATAGCAATCATTTTGGTATTGCTGGTTACCATGCGATGATGGCTTTGGAACAAGAGATGATTGGTATTGCAATGACCAATGCAAGTGCTTTAGTGGCACCGACGTATTCGGCAGAAAAATTATTAGGCACCAATCCTATTGCAGTGGCGATACCTGCTGGTGAAGAAGCGCCTTTTGTGGCTGATTTTGCAACCACAACTGCTGCGAATGGTAAATTAGAAATTGCACAAAGAAACAATACAACAATTCCATTTGGTTGGGCACAAGACGTCGATGGCAATGCAACACAGGACGCCAATATTTTAAAAAATGGAGGAGCTCTTTTGCCATTGGGATCAGAGAAAGAGCAGGGTAGCCATAAGGGATATGCATTAGGGTCGATTGTAGATATATTCTCTGCAGTTTTAAGTGGTGCAAGTTTTGGTCCATGGGCACCTCCATTTCCTGCTTATGTTCCAATGCCAGAAAATATGCCAGGTGAAGGCCTTGGACATTTTATTGGTGCGATGCGTATTGATGCTTTTAGACCCGCAGCAGATTTTAAATCCAATATGGATCTATGGTTGAATCGTTTTAGAAATGCAACGCCAGCAAAAGGGCATGAACAAGTGTATGTAGCAGGAGATATAGAACGTAGCATGGAAAAAGTAAGAATGCAAAATGGAATTCCATTGGTGCAAACTGTTCAACATGATTTAATCGCGTTGGCAGAAAAGATGAACTTGTCTCATTTGCTTTAGAATTTTGCACCAATTGCAACAAAAAAGTTTCTTCCGTCTGCAGGTAATGCACCTGGTCCAGGATAGCCTCCAGCACGTCTAGTGAAATACCTAATATCCTCCAAATTATTGACGCCTGCTTTAATATTCATTTTTTTAGAAAATTTATAGGATGCAGTTAAGTCAATGATTGAATAAGATGGAATGATGCCTGTATTGCCGTTTGCTGATGGGGTAGTGGTATTATTGGCGTCACTAAATGCAGCACCAACATGACTTAATTGTGTAGTAAATAAAAAACCTTTATAGCCAAAACTAATTCCAGCTCTTAGAATATCTTGCGGTGCATTTTCTACTTTCTTACCTTTTGTATTTGCATCTTGATGGCTATCACTATATCTAGCATCAGTATAGGAATAAGCGCTAAATAAAATCAAGTCTGTATACTTGCTATTCGTAAAAGCCCTAACAGGATTAAACTCAATATAAGTCTCCAAGCCTTTACTTGTGCTTGCACCTACATTGGTAATGAGTCTGTAGTTAGTGTTTGATGGAGTAATGGTACCAACACGATTATTGTATTGTAAATAAAATCCACTGATATCAAACTGAAGATAATTTTTTACTTTCCCTCTATAGCCTAAATCGATATTATAACCTTTAGCGTCTTTTAAATCTGGATCAACCAAATCGGTTGTAGGGGGTGCTTGCAAATTTGCAAATTGAATGGGTCTGTATGCCTGAGAAAAATTTGCATACAATTCTGTGTTCGTTGTTAAATGATACTCTGAGCCAATTCCACCCAAAATAAAACTTCTACTTCTTGTAATGCTTTGAAGGTTAATAGATGCGCCAGTTGAGTTGAATCCATTGCTTCCCGATGCTGCACCTTCTAGCCATTCATACCTGATACCTGGAATGACCAATAGTTTTTCTGTAACTCTAAAAATATTTTCAAAAAAGACTGCAGCATTATTTGATTTAAAGCGAATGTCTCTTGGATAGAGTCCTTCGATACTTACATCATAGTTTGATTTGGTAGTTCCTTTTCCGTCTGCTAATCTGTGGGTGTTGCCTGTGTAAAGTCTGATA
>JBIKJM010000173.1:0-3531 GCA_044360985.1 Sediminibacterium sp.
CAAGCACAGGTGCACAATTAATTGATGTCAGAAAACCAAAATCAAGAGCAGACTTGCATTTTTGGGATGGTGCAATTTTTAATGTAACAGCACCTATTGTGGCGGTGATTGGCATGGACTGCGCCATGGGTAAGAGAACCACAGCGCGCATGTTAAAACAAGCATGTAATGCCGAAGGGATGAAAGCCGAAATGATTTATACCGGACAAACAGGTTGGTTACAAGGCGGGAAATATGGTTTTATTTTTGATTCTACTTTAAATGATTTTGTTTCTGGTGAATTAGAGCATGCCATTGTAAGTTGTTGGAAGGAAACACAACCTGATATTTTATTTTTAGAAGGACAATCTTCTTTAAGAAATCCTAGCGGTCCATGTGGATTAGAATTATTAATTTCTGGTAATGCAAAACATGTGGTTTTAATTTTTGCACCAAAAAGAAAATATTTTGATAACGAGGCGCATTGGGGTGAGATACCTTCTGTTGCCTCTGAAATTGAAATCATCGAAAAATTAGGATCAAAAGTCATCGCTGTTGCAATCAACACTGAAAACTGCACAGACGAAGAAGCATTTGCTTATCAAAAAGAGTACACAGCAAGTTTAGGTTTACCCGTTTTATTGCCTATTCAGGAAGGTGTTTCGCCCGTCATCCCAATACTTAAAGCCTTAATGCATTAGTCATATGAAAATAGTTGCAGTCAGGGCTTACCTAAAAAAAATGGCTTTAAAAAAGCCTTACACCATCGCTTATAATACCTTTTCGGATGTGTCTTTGGCATTTTTAGAAATAGAATTGGCCAATGGCATGATCGGCTATGGCTCTGGCAGTCCTGCAGAGGAAGTAGTTGGGGAAACAACTCAACAGACGGTTGCTAATTTGAACAGCTCTTTTGTAGCAAATTTTGTTGGAAGAGATATCCAACATTTTCAACAAATCATATTTGAATCCAATATACAATTTCCGCACTTGCCTGGTACATTAGCTGCCATTGATATTGCATTGCATGATGCTTTTGGAAAATACCTAGGCGTATCCATTGCATCTTTTTACGGACAAAAAATGAATGCATTGCCCACTTCTATGACAATTGGTATTAAAGGATTGGATGAAACATTAGAAGAAGCAAAGGAATATGCTGCGATGGGTTTTAAAGTATTCAAGGTAAAGACTGGCATGGACCTGCATGAAGATATTGAACGTATAAAAGCTTTGTATACTTCTTTTGGCAAGGACTACACCATCAGGGTAGATGCCAATCAAGGATATGATTTAGATCAATTAAAATTATTCCTTAAAGCCACAGCAAACTATCCCTTGGAATTAATAGAGCAGCCCTTGCCAGTTGGTAAAGAACAAGATTTAATGCAGTTAAGTGCTGCAGAAAGAAAATGTTTAACGGCCGACGAAGCATTAAAGGATCCGCAAGCTGCGCTACATTTTTCTGCAGGCATTCAACCATTTGGTATCTACAATATTAAACTAATGAAATGCGGTGGCTTAGTTGGTGCAAAAGATATTGCAACCATAGCGCAGCATGCAGGCATTGATTTATTTTGGGGTTGCAATGACGAAAGTATCATTAGCATTACAGCTGCATTGCATATGGCATATGCTTGTCCAAATACTAAATACATCGACTTGGATGGCAGCTTTGACCTAATGGAAGATTTAGTGACCGGAGGCTTTGAAGTGAAAGATGGATGTTTGGTCATTAACAATTTCGCTGGGTTTGGTTTTACAAAAATTTAAAATAGTATCGTGCAGGATAAAAATTCAAGTCATTCAAACAATCAATTACAACCTAAATTAGGACTAAGAGCGGCCAGCTTTTTAGTGATCAGTGTGATTATAGGATCGGGGGTATTTAAAAAAATCGCTCCAATGGCGCAAGAGTTGGGCACGCCTTGGTTGATTTTACTATGTTGGTTGATTGCAGGTATCGTGAGTCTTGCTGGCGCGTTGTGCACAGCCGAACTTGTTAGTATGTATCCCAATTCTGGTGGGGAGTATAATTATTTTCAAAAAATTTATGGCCGATTTTTTTCTTTTTTATATGGTTGGGCAAGTTTTGCTGTGATTAAGACTGCGGCCATTAGTGCCTTGGCGTATATTTTTGCACAGTCTTTAAATAGTTTATTTCCATTGCCTGTATTGGATTTAAATTGCACTTTTTTAGGACTGCATTTATTTGAAAACTTATCCATTAAACTGTTAGCAGCATTTTTGATAGTGCTCTTAACAGTTTTGAATTATAGAGGTGTTCAATTTGCAGAAAAGTTAAGTAGTATTTTGACTTATGCTATGTTGGGAGCCATTGCCTTTTTCTTAGTGGTTGGATTCGGTGCTGAGCAAGGCAGTATGGATAATCTTACGACTGCAGCGAAAGGTGCTACTTCGGATTTGAATGGTTGGACACTCATGAAAGCCTTGTTTCTAGCAAGTTTAGGCGCATTTTGGGGCTATGATGGCTGGAATAATATTGCGTTTATTGGGGAGGAAATTAAAAACCCTAAACGTAATCTTCCTTTAGCCTTAGGATTGGGAACCCTAGGCGTGATGGCGGTTTACGTCATGATCAATTTTGTTTTTTTATATGTGATGCCAATTGATTTTTTCATAGCATTGAACACAACACCAAATAAAATAGCAGCGGTAGAAGTGGCTGGGCAACTCAGTGGAACAATTGGAATGGCCATGGTTGCATGTTTGATTTTAGTGACTACTATGAATTCAACTAATAGTAGTATTTTAATGTCGGCACGTATGTTGTATGCGATGGCTAGGGATAAGACATTTTTTAAACAAGCGGAATCGGTGCATCCAAGATACAATACACCAGACAAGGCATTGTTTATTCAAGCAGCTTGGGCAGTGCTCTTGGTTTTCTCTGGCAGCTTTGACCAAT
This sequence comes from Sediminibacterium sp., assembly GCA_044360985.1. GTDB lineage: Bacteria > Bacteroidota > Bacteroidia > Chitinophagales > Chitinophagaceae > Sediminibacterium. The sequence goes on from JBIKJM010000173.1 coordinate 2,909, forward strand.
TAACAGATATGCTGGTTTTTGCAGCCTTCCTATTTTATGCTGCCACTGCAGTAGGACTCCTTTATTTAAGAATCAAACTGCCAAATGCAGAAAGAACTTATAAGGTCATTGGGTATCCAGTAGTGCCAATTTTGTTTTTATTATTTTGTATCACTATTTGTGTAATGACATTGATCAACCAGCCTTATGAAGCATTGATGGGTCTAATACTAATTGCCTCTGGTTTGCCAGTTTATTTTTGGCTTGGAAGGGTAAAATAATTTTGTATAATATTATCCTTTTCTTTTGTAAGATAATTAAGGTAGGATTCTGCAATTGGCGATAATTTCTTTTCTTTCAACCAAATCAATCTCCAAGTGGTTTGAATAGGCAGTCCTTTCATTGGTATAACTTTGAGTAATCCATCTTCAAGTTCTTTTCTGATACCAATGATAGGCATAATTGATAATCCAAGCCCAGCTATGATTGATTGTTTTACTGCTTCATTAGAAGTAAGCTCAATCTTCTTTTTAATTTTAATTTTATTTTTTGAGATAAAATTTTCCATGACTAATCTAGTGCGAGAGCCCTCTTCTCTAAATAAAAAAGTGCTATCTGTTAATGATTTGTCTCCATTCGAAGGA
>JBIKJM010000174.1:0-3525 GCA_044360985.1 Sediminibacterium sp.
CCATTGAAGAACTTTATGAATTGGTGGATGCCATTATTGAAGAAGATTGGCAAGGTATAAAAGAAGAGCTGGGTGATTTATTATTACATATTTTATTTTATACAAAAATTGCATCCGAGAAAAACGAGTTCATTTTAGAAGAAGTCATTGAAGGTATTTCTAAAAAATTAATTCATCGTCACCCTCATATTTATGGGGATGTAAAAGCCGATACCGAAGAACAAGTGAAATTAAATTGGGAACAGTTGAAGTTAAAAGAAGGGGATGGCACTAAAACTTTATTAAGCGGTGTGCCCAATAGTTTACCTTCCATGGTGAAAGCTTTAAGAATTCAAGAAAAAGTGAAACAAGTGGGTTTTGAATGGGAGAATAAGGAGCAGGTTTGGGACAAGGTCAACGAGGAGATTGGAGAGCTGCAACATGAAATTGCACAAGGTGATATGGAGAAAATGGAAGATGAATTGGGCGATGTATTTTTTAGCCTAATCAATTATGCCCGATTTCTAAAAATTGATCCTGAGACCGCCTTAGAAAAAACGAATAAAAAATTCAAGCATCGTTTTGAATTAATGGAAACCTATGCCAAAGAAAATGGGTTGGATTTAGCTGCTTTGTCTTTAGCAGAAAAAGAAGCTATTTGGCAATCAATGAAATTAAAATAAAAAAATAGAATTATTAAAAAAGGCACTCAATAGAGTGCCTTTTTTAATAAAATATAATGGAGATTAATCATTTAAATTCAACATAAACGCATAGTTCCCAAAGAACCCAGGATAGACTCCAGAAAGTTTAACAGTGCCGCCAGTTAACTTCTTTAAAGCTTCATAAAACTCTTCGGTGTTTTTTACTGGTTGATCATTCACATGGGTAATTACAAATCCTTTTTCAACCCTGCTCTTTCCTAAAATACCTGTCCCTAATTCTTTCACTATGACGCCACCTTCGACATCATTTTTTTCGGCAGTTGCCTTGTCGATAGTTTCTAGTTTACCACCTAATTTTTCGGCCGCTTTACTGCTACTTGCCAAATCAGTATTGCCTAATTTAGCTTTCAAAGTGGCATTAACTGTAAGGTCTTTATTATCTCTTTTTAAAGTGATGGTAATTTTGTCATTCGGCTTGTATTTAGCAATTTGCTCTTGTAATTCTGGAGAAGATGTTACTGGAGTGCCATTAATTTTAGTCAAAATATCACCCACTTTGATACCAGCTGCTTTTGCTGCGCTTCCTTCTAATACATCTGTAACGACAATACCTTGTACATCTCCAATCTTTACTTTATAGTCGGATTCTAATTTCTTAATTTGTTCTTCACTTAATTCCTGTTGTGGATAAGAGATGCCTAAGTAGGCACGTTGCACTGTACCATATTTTACAATATCTGTCACAACTTTCTTTACCATGTTTACTGGTATTGCATAAGAGTATCCTGCATAAGAACCAGTAGGAGAGGCAATGGCAGAGTTAATACCTATTAATTCACCACTGGTGTTGACTAACGCACCTCCACTATTGCCTTGGTTCACTGCTGCGTCTGTTTGTAAAAAAGATTCAACTGGTTTATCACTCTGTCTTGAATTAATATCAATGGATCTATTTTTTGCACTGATAATACCTGCTGTAATTGTTACATCCAAACTTAAAGGATACCCAATGGCTAGTACCCATTGTCCTAATTTAATTTCATCACTATTGCCATATACCAAATAAGGTAATCCACTCGCTTCAATTTTAATGACAGCGATATCACTACTTGCATCTGTACCAATTACTTTTGCTTTGTATGTTTTTTTATTATTGAGTGTTACATTGATTTCGTCAGCACCATTCACCACATGATTATTAGTAACAATATATCCGTCTGCTGTAATCAAAACGCCACTTCCACTTGCTCTTTGTTCTGGTTGCATTCTTGGGCCACCAAAATAATCGCCTAACATATCCTCATCACCAAAGAAATCGAAGAAAGGATTTCTTTGTCTAGGTTGGCGATTTTGTTGCACTTGCTTTGCATTGGTCTTTGTTTTGATATGCACCACAGCAGGGGATGCTGCATTTGCGGCAGGTGTAAAGTCAACAGTAGTTGCTGGGGCGCTGCCATTAAAAAAATTGGCATAATTTGCTGGCAATTTACCATCTGTTTCAAAACTTGAATTGGATGTTGAAATTTTACCATAAGCCCACATACTTGCCACGGTAGTCACTGCGCTAATGCCAATAATGGCTGCTACATTTTTTAAGTTCATATTCATACTTTTATTTTTTAATGTAAAAGAATCAGTTCAATTTATTTTTTTACAAATTCTGTACCAATTTAATTGCAATTTAATGCAGCTGAAATTATGGCACAAATTCCATTAGTTAGTTTAACAAAAATTAAAGAAAAGAGTTGACGAATCTTGACAATTTTACAAAATCACCATAGAATAACTCAAAATTTTACGATTTATTTCAAGCCTGATAAAAAGGCTAAACTGTCTACGCCGTCTGCATATTGGCCTAAAAGGGGTTTTTGTAAACTGCCAAAAGGAAGCTGGTTTTTCCCCACTATACATTGAATTTCATCCATATTAAATGCAGGGATGGTGCCCAATGTGTACCGCTGGTAATGAATTTGGCTAATGGCAGCAAATGGGGAAGGGTTTTCGCTCATTAGTACACCCCCAGAATCCATATATAATTTCTTACCCATCATCAATAAAGCCAATTGATAATCGTAATTATGCTTGTATTTATGTTGGTCTTGTAAGTAGTTGTATTTTTTTAAGGCATTCAAAAATGGTATAAAATCATAGTCTTCTGGCACCCAAATCTGGGTCACGTTCCTGCAGCCCATTCCATAATACAGCATACAATCATCTGCCAAGGCAGCTATTTCTGCCAAAGTTTCAGTCCCATCTAAAACCGCAATTGAAGTTTTATTCTTGCGGATGATATGTGGGAATTTACCAAAATAATATTCAAAATAATTGCCTGCTGTGTTGCCCCCGGTCGCAATGTAGGCATCGCAATTCTTAAGCTGCTCTTGAACTATGATTTGAGCTTCAAATGCAGGGTTAATTTTAATTAAACTCGCAATGATAAAGTCCATTAATACTTGGTCTTTGGAAGACCTTTTTACAACTGCTGTATGTCCAGCAATAAGCGTACTTAATAAGTCATGAAAACCTACCAATGGAATATTTCCAGCCATGACAATACCCACTTTTAAATGGGTGGCTTGGTCTGCAATAGTTGGATAGTTTGCAGTCCATTCTTCTAGGGCGGTTTGCTGTAAAAACTGCTCCCTTATTTGCTGAATGGCTTGGTCAATGAATTCGGGTAAAAACCATGAATTTTGTTGATAAGCAGCTGATTTTGCTTCTATAAATAGGGCATTATTTGTATCTGAGAGCTGTTGTCCAAGGGCGACAAAACCTTTAATTCTTGCTTGTAAGTTCATGCTAGTTATATATCTTTGTTAGCAAAAGTACGATTCTAAAATTTAAATATTTTTTATGGCAATCAAAATTACAGATGAATGTA
>JBIKJM010000175.1:0-3509 GCA_044360985.1 Sediminibacterium sp.
TTTGGAAAACCTATCGTAAGTACTTCTGCCAATATTTCTGGCTTACCCACACCAAAGTGTTTTAAGGACATCTCCTTAGATATCATTGAAGGGGTTGATTATGTGGTGCGTTCAGAGCAAGAAGATATTTCTTTGAAAGAGCCCTCTTCTATTGTGAAATGGGAAAAAGATCAAATCATCATTATTCGTCCTTAAATCCAATCCATGGCACAAAAAATATTGGTGATTCAAACAGCTTTTATTGGGGATGTCGTTTTAGCGACCGCCATGTTGGAATCCATTCATCAACAAAACCCTGTTGCATCTATTTCGATTTTAGTTAGAAAAGGGAATGAGGCATTATTTAACGCGCATCCGTATCTAGACAAGGTATTGGTCTGGGATAAAAAACAAAACAAGTACGGTAATTGGCTACAACTACTTTTTGAAATAAGAAAAAATCAATTTGACGCAGTGGTCAACGTGCAACGTTATGCTGCCACAGGATTATGGACGGCATTGTCTGGTGCAAAAATGAAAATTGGTTTTGATAAAAATCCTTTTGCTTTTTTATTTACAAACAAAATAACGCACCAAGCTGTTGGCAATGGATTGCATGAAATTGAACGTAACCATGCGTTGTTATCTCCTTTGGGTTTATTTCCGAATGCCAAGCCAGCATTGTATCCATCTGCGCAGGATTTAAAGGCAGTGGAGGGCTATCAGTCAGCACCTTATTTGTGTATGGCGCCTGCTTCAGTTTGGTATACCAAGCAATTTCCAATGCATCAATGGATTCAGGTGTTGAATTCAATTCCTTTTGAAGGTCCTATTTATTTACTTGGGGGGCCAGGCGATAAATCCTTGAACGACCAGATCATGCAATCAGTGCAAAAAAATAATCTAGTCAATATGGCTGGAAGGCTTTCATTTTTAGCATCTGCTGCTTTACAAAAAGGGGCAGTGATGAACTATGTCAATGATTCAGCACCTATGCATTTTGCTTCTGCAGTGAATGCGCCTGTTGCAGCCATTTATTGTTCTACTGTGCCAGATTTTGGTTATGGTCCATTGTCAGATACCTCGTTCATTATAGAGACAGAACAAACTTTACCCTGCAGGCCCTGTGGGTTGCACGGGAAAAAACAATGCCCATTAAAGCATTTTAATTGTGCCGAAACCATCACCTTGGAACAAATCTATCAACCGCTCCAACAAGTGCTACACAATTAGTACTTTTGCACCAATGTCTATTGAATTAACAGCACAAGAAAAAGACCTTTTAGCTATTGCAGGAGAAGCTGCGGCAACATTAGGAATACCTGCCTATGCAGTGGGTGGATTTGTGCGTGATAAAATATTAGCAAGAAATACCAAAGACATTGATATTGTATGCATAGGAGATGGCTTGCAATTAGCAACCACATTTGCCAATCAATTTAGTCCAACGCCTCCTGTTTCATTGTTTAAAACCTATGGCACTGCACAGGTGAAACTCACAGATATTGAAATTGAATTTGTAGGCGCCCGAAGAGAATCCTATGTCAGAGAAAGTAGGAATCCAACAGTCGAACCAGGCACTTTGATAGATGATCAGAATAGACGAGACTTTACCATCAATGCCATGGCGATAGATTTGAGTGCATCCAATTTTGGAACCCTTTTAGATCCATTCAATGGGTTAAATGATCTAGCATTAAAAATCATCCGCACACCTTTGGCGCCAGAACAAACATTTGATGACGATCCATTAAGAATGATGCGTGCCATAAGATTTGCAACACAATTGGATTTTGTCATTGAGGAAAATACATTCAAAGCCATTCAACAAATGGCAGATCGGATTAAGATTGTTTCTCAAGAAAGAATTACAGATGAGTTGCAAAAAATAATGAAGAGCAAACAGCCTTCTAAAGGTTGGTATTTATTAAGAGAAGCAGGTTTATTAGCACATATTTTTCCAGTATTGTTAAAATTAGAAGGCGCTGAAACCTTAGATGGCATTGGACATAAAGACAACTTCTCACATACCTTACAAGTACTTGATAATATAGCTGCAAACACCGATGATATTTGGTTAAGATGGGCGGCTTTATTGCATGATATTGCAAAACCAAATACAAAAAGATTTGAACCAGGGACTGGTTGGACCTTTCATGGGCATGAAGTAGTGGGCGCAAGGATGGTGCCTAAAATATTTACACAATTAAAACTGCCATTAAACGAGCACATGAAGTTGGTTCAAAAATTAGTGGCCTTGCATTTACGCCCTATTTCTTTGACAAAGGAAATTGTAACCGATAGTGCTATTCGAAGATTGTTATTTGATGCTGGTGAAGACATTGAATCCTTGATGTTACTCTGTGCAGCAGATATTACTAGCAAGAATCAAACCAAGGTTAAAAGATATTTACAAGGCTTTGAAATGGTCAAAGCGAGGATTGTGGAAGTGGAGGAAAAAGACCAGATGCGCAACTGGCAGCCACCCATCACTGGAGAAATGATTATGCAAATTTTTAATATCACGCCATCCAGACAAGTAGGCATGATCAAGGACGCTATAAGAGAAGCGATTTTGGACGGAATCATTCCAAATGAATATGAAGCTGCGTATCAGTTTATGATTGCAGAAGCGGCTAAAATAGGCTTGCAACCGGCCCTATAAAAAAGCTTAAAATCAAGCTAATAAATACTAATTTAGCGTTTCAAAATCACCAAAATGGCCATTTTAAAATTTAGAATTTCCTGGGAAGAAGACGACGCAATTTATAGAGATGTAATGGTGAAACATACACAATATTTTACAGACCTGCATCAGATTATTTTGAAGGCTTTTGAGTTTGATGAAAAACATGATGCTACTTTTTTTAGAAGTAATGAAAAATGGCAGAGAGGAAGAGAAATTAGCAAAGCGGTGTACGAAAAAAATTATGTGGTACCACCATTGATGATGGATGAAGTGTTGATAGGCTCTGAGATTTTAAATACCAACCAACAATTTGTTTATTTATATGATTTTGCAAAGTCATGGACTTTCTTAATACAGTTGATACAAGTGATTAAGAATGCAGATGCAGATATGGAATTAAATTATCCAATGGTGTCAAGAATTGAAGGTGTTGGTCCAATGCAATATGGCACGAAAGGTTTACTAGGTCCTAATTTTACAGATATCGAAGAAAAATATGATTTAACTGAAGCTCAGGATGGATTTGGAGAAGAAGGAGAAGCAGACGCGCATGCGTCTGATGACGAAACAGGGCTTGGACTTTCAGAAGAAGACGCTGATGAATCTGATGAAGAAGACGCGGATGATCAAGATGCGTCTGGGTCTGATGACGCAGGTGGCATGTTTGATGATAGTTCCGAAGCCTACTAATCTCATAATATATTTATTTTGACCCCCACAGTATATATCGTTGTTGGTCCTACCGCAGTGGGTAAAACAAAGTATGCGATTGAATTAGCGCAAAAACTTAAAACAGAAATTATTTCTGCAGATGCAAGACAATGTTATCAAGAATTAAATA
>JBIKJM010000176.1:0-3472 GCA_044360985.1 Sediminibacterium sp.
CATTGTCCTATCAATTAAACTAGGAATCAACCTTCTTTTTATTTTGGAATAAATAGACCTATTACTTTTTAATAGCCTCAATGATTTGTGCATCCAAAGGATCCACACTCATTGGAAAATAATGCGTCAATACCCCTTGCTCATTAATTAAGTATTTGCAAAAATTCCAAGCAGGTGCTTGATTGCACCAACCATTTAAATTAGCAGCTGTTAACCAAGTATATACTGGATTTTGCACATTCGATTTGATGACAACAGACTTCGACATCAAAGGAAAACTAACCCCGTAATTTTTTTGACAAAAAGCAGCAATGGCTTGATCGTCTTTTGTTTCTTGATTTTTAAAATCATTGGCTGGAAAACCTACCACAACCAATGACCCAGCAAACTGTTTAGATAATTTTTCTAAATTTTCATACTGACCAGTATAACCACAATCACTAGCAGTATTTACAATCAATACTTTTTTTCCTTTGAATTGCTCAAAACTAAACACATTTCCTGCAATGTCTTTTGTGGTTAAACTATAAAATTCAACCGTTCCTTTTTTCATATCCGTATTCACCTGTACTTGCTTAGACCCAGCCTTTCCTGTAGACCACATGATGGCAGGATAAATCGTTTTTAAAATAGATTGACGATAGGTCATGTCTTTTTTCTTCATCAATAATGCAGCAGTCATCAATACCCCCACTGCAATAGCTATTTTAATGATCATATTTTTATATTTATTTAAGTACATTTTTTTTGAGGCCTTTATCCTATTAATCTTTTTATCAACCAGCCCTTGCCTTTATATGGAGGATATTTAAAACTAGGATCTATCCAAGTAGGTGTTTTTAAAACAGACTTAGTATGCGTAAAAGTATCAAAACTTAACTTACCATGATAGCCTCCAGTGCCGCTATAACCCCTGCCACCAAAGGGTAATTCGTGATTGGTAATATGCATAGTAGCATTGTTTACACAAGCCCCGCCAGATGGCACATTGGTCAACCAGTAATTTTCATCTGCTTGATTTTCTGTAAACACATAGAATGCCAATGGGTTTGGATTTTTTTGAATAATGGCCAAGGCTTCTTCCTTGGATGCATAAGTAAGGATAGGAAGAATAGGTCCAAAAATTTCATCCTGCATAATTTTTGCATCTGGTTGAACACCTACCATGATCGTGGGTTCAATGAATAATTTTTCTCTATTTGATTTTCCTCCATATACAATTTCACCGTCCCCTAAATAAGAACTTAAACGCAACCATTGTTTTTCATTGATAATTTTGCCATAATGTTCTGAGCTTTCTGCATCTGCTCCATAAAATTTTTGAATGGCAATGATTAATTCTTTAATGAGCGCTTCTTTTAAATGATGCGGCACTAAAATATAGTCAGGGGCAATACACATTTGACCACAATTAGAAAATTTAGGATTCGCTAAACGACGGGCTGCTACTCTTAAATTAGCATCATCGCAAATCACTGCAGGGCTTTTACCGCCTAACTCCAAAGTCACTGGCACTAATTGTTCGGCCGCAAGCTTATAAATGATTTTTCCAACCATGGTACTTCCCGTATAAAAAATATGGTCGAACCTGTTTTGGGTAAGTAGCGGTGGTAATACCTGCGCGCCATCCCCTTCTAGATATAAAATATAGTTTTCTGGAAATAAATCGGCAATGATCCTGCGCATCACTGCTGCAGTAGCTGGCGCAAACTCGCTTGGTTTTAACACAGCGCAATTCCCGCCTGCGATGGCTCCAATTAAAGGTGTAAACAATAATTGAAAAGGATAGTTCCAAGGCGCTATGATACAAACCACACCCAAGGGCTCTTGAATGGTAAAACTAGAGGAAGGCATATTCACCAAATTCGTAGGGACCGATTTAGGCTGCATCCATCCTTTCAAATGTTCGATGGTATAATTTAACTCACTTAAGAAAAAACCGATTTCGGTCGCCCAAGCATCTTCATCTGTTTTTTTTAAATCGGTATGCAATGCTTTATATAAAGCTTGCTCGTTGTCAAGCACCAACTGCTTTAGTCTTTGAAGTTGTAAAAGTCTAAATGCATAAGGCTGGGTCGCACCAGACTGGAAATACTCTCTTAATGTCTCTATTGATGTTTTCATAGCTTCTATAATGTATAGCAATTTAAACTTTAATCCTCATACCTATCGCAATTTATGCATTCATAAAAATAATTTTAGCATATGGGCAATTTTTAATAATTTACCCTACTTAAATAAACGAAGGAGCGTCCCTCCTATTTAAACGATTGCTATGAAAAAAAATATCAAATCAAGAAGAGATTTTGTCAAAAATGCCGCATTGGCGTTAGGTGGATTTTACATTGTTCCTAGACATGTATTAGGTGGCCCAGGATTTACCGCTCCAAGTGATAAATTGCAAGTTGCTGGTATTGGTGCCGGTGGAAAAGGAGAAAGTGATTTATGGGCCTTCTACCAAAGTGGAAAAGCAGATGTTGCATTCTTATGTGATGTAGACGATCGTCAAGCTATAAAAAGTCGTGAAAGATTTCCCAAAGCAAAATATTACAAGGACTATAGAGAAATGTTAGACAAAGAACACAAGTTGATTGATGCTGTCTCTGTATCTACACCAGACCATATGCATGGTGTACAAGCCATGGCAGCAATGCAAAAGAAAAAACATGTATACGTACAAAAGCCAATAGCACATGATATCTACGAAGCGAGAATCATGACTGAAGCCGCACACAAATACAATGTGGTGACGCAAATGGGTAACCAGGGTGCTTCAGGAGAAGGGGTTCGTATTTTACAAGACTGGTACAATGCAGGATTAATTGGCGATGTGCATACTATTTATTGTTATACAGACCGTCCAGTATGGGCACAAGGTGTTGTCCGCCCAACAACCTCATCTGTAATTCCAGCAGGTTTAGATTATGATTTATGGTTGGGTACGGCACCACAAAAGGCTTACTTTGATGACGTATTACCATTTAATTGGAGAGGCTGGTGGGATTATGGAACCGGTGCATTAGGCGATATGGCATGTCATATTATGGCACCAGGTTTTGCAGTATTAGGATTAGGTTATCCTGTTTCTGCAGAATGTAGTGTAGCTACAAGGTATACTGCACCATGGCAAAGAGTGTATTCTCCAGATAGTCCACCAGCAGCATCGCATATCATTTTAACTTTCAAAGGACAAAATGGAAAACCAGATGTAAAATTGCATTGGATGGATGGAGGCATTCAACCAGAAAGACCTGCTGAATTAGGACCAAACGAAATCATGGGTGATGGCGGTAACGGCATTATTTTTGAAGGCACCAAAGGAAAAATGATGGCAGGCACTTATGGCATGAATCCACAATTATTACCTACCAATTTAACAAAAACAACGGTGGTGCCTCAAAGTATCGATAGGGTTAAAGGAGGAGTAGAAGGACATTATCCAGCATGGGTTGAAGCATGTATCGCAGGACCA
>JBIKJM010000017.1:0-10821 GCA_044360985.1 Sediminibacterium sp.
GTGGTCACGGATATGGTCGGCTATGTGGCTGGTGTATTTATGCGTGGTGTTCAATTTGGATTTGTTCCAACAACCCTATTGGCGATGGTAGATGCTGCTATTGGCGGAAAAAATGGCATTGATGTGGGCGTCTATAAAAATATGGTAGGATTGATTCGTCAACCTGCTTTTATTGTTTACGACCACAGCTTCTTAACCACTTTGCCAAGTTACCAATGGGAAAATGGTTTTGCAGAAATCATCAAACATGCTGCCATCAAAGATCTAAATATGCTGAAGGAATTAAATCAAAATGATTTAGCCTTCTATCAAAAAAATAAAAAAGCATTGGCTGCATTGATTCAAAAAAATGTAGAGATCAAAGTGAAAGTAGTTCAGAAAGATGAGTTTGAAAAAGGAGATCGTAAGTTGTTGAACTTTGGACATACATTAGGACATGCGATTGAAAATGAACATGCTTTATTACATGGTCATGCAATTAGTATTGGGATGGTCTATGCTGCTAAAATTTCACAAGTATTATTAGGTTTTACTGGTACAGGTTTATTGGTAGAAACACTAAAAAAATATGGTTTGCCAACTACCATGCATTTTGATATAGATGCCGCAATGGAAGTGATGCAAAAAGACAAAAAGAAAGCCAATGCAGGAATGCAATATGTGCTTTTAAGTAAAATTGGGAAGGGTGTATATGAAACCATACCAATGAAAACTTTACAAAAACTGATTAAACTCTATTCTTAAAATGCGCGCAACAGTTCATCCAAATAGTATAAAAGGGGAGCAGGTTGCACCAGCTAGTAAAAGTAGCATGCAAAGGGCATGTGCTGCCGCATTAATACATAGAGGTACCACCACAATTCTGAATCCCGGACATTCCAATGATGATCTTGCAGCTTTAGATGTGATACAAAAATTAGGGGCTGTTGTTCAACTAGAACAATCCTCAAATGAAAAATACAATCCAACTTCTATCACAGTGCATTCAGATGGGGTGAAGCCAATTGGTACAAATATGAATTGTGGCGAAAGTGGATTAGGTATTCGAATGTTTACACCCATCGCGGCATTAAGTGATCAAACCATCACTATTGAAGGTGTGGGTAGTTTATTAAAAAGACCTATGCATTTTTTTGATACTATTTTTCCAAAACTTGGAATTGAAATTGAATCCAAAGATGGCTATCTACCTATCCAAATCAAAGGTCCTATAAAGCCTGCAAATATTGAGGTAGATGGCTCTTTAAGTTCTCAGTTTTTAACTGGGTTGTTAATGGCTTACGCTGCTTCAGATGCAACAAACGCAGTCATTCAAGTAAAAGATTTAAAAAGTAAACCTTATATAGATTTAACATTGTCAGTGCTTAATGCATTTGGCTGGAACGTTCAACATCAACAATATGAGCGGTTTGAATTTTTTGCACATCCACCTTTAGCGGCGCATATAAATTATTCAGTAGAAGGTGATTGGAGCGGTGCTGCTTTTTTATTAGTAGCAGGTGCCATTGCAGGTCCTATCACTGTAAAAGGTTTGCAATTGAACTCTATGCAGGCGGATAAAGTAGTGCTGCAGGCATTAAAGGCTGCTGGCGCATCCATCAAAATAAACGAGGATTCAATTTTGATTGGTCCTCCAATAAACAGTGATGGGATGGTTGCTCAGCTTAAAGCATTTGAATTTGATGCAACTGATTGTCCAGATTTATTTCCTCCTTTAGTAGTACTTGCAGCTTTATGTAATGGCGTTACAACCCTTCATGGGCTAAGTCGTTTAGCACATAAGGAAAGTGATAGAGGGCTCAGCTTGCAAACCGAATTTTCAAAATTGGGTATTCGTATAGATTTAAATCAGGATAGTATGATGGTGTATGGAGGCACAGGCATTCATGGAGCAGAAGTATTTTCTCAGCACGATCACCGCATAGCAATGGCTTGTGGTATTGCTGCCTTGTGTGCAGATGGACCAATCACTATCACTGATGCAGAAGCAATTAATAAGTCCTACACCGATTTCTTTGTTCATCTGCAGCAGCTTGGCGGAAAAGTTGATTTAAATTAAATTGCTTAACTTGTATTCACTATAAAAGTTCATTCATGAATAGTTTTGGTACCTTATTTAAAGTTCAAATTTTTGGCGAATCACATGGTGACTGTGTAGGCATTTTAATAGATGGATGTCCTGCAGGATTGCCCTTGCAACAGTCCCATTTTGTGGAAGATATGGAACGCAGAAAAGGAGGAAAACAAAAAGGCACGACACCAAGACAAGAGGATGATATTCCATTTTTTAAAACGGGTGTATTTAATGATACGACCACCGGTGCGCCACTCATGCTATTGTTTGAAAATAATAATATAAGAAGTGGTGATTATGAAAAACAAAGAGCTGTTCCAAGACCAGGGCATGCAGACTTTACAGCACATCAAAAATTTGGCGGATTTGAAGATTATAGAGGCGGCGGCCATTTTAGTGGTAGGCTAACAGCAGGTTTGGTGGGCGCAGGTGTGGTTGCAAAAAAAATATTAAAAGACATTCAAATTCAAGCGACGATATTAAGTATTGGTGGCGAAACAGATTTAGAAAAAGGCTTGCAAAATGCAATTGATCAAAAAGACAGCGTAGGCGGGATTGTAGAGTGTGTGGTGAATGGCTTACCAATTGGGCTAGGAGAACATTTCTTTAATTCGGTGGAGTCCTTAATTAGTCATGCAGTTTTTGCGATTCCAGCCATTAGAGGTATTGAATTTGGAACAGGGTTTGCGGCTGCAAATATGTTTGGTGTGGAGCACAATGATGCCATTATAGATGCATCTGGTAAAACAAAAACAAATCACGCAGGTGGTGTGGTGGGTGGATATACCAATGGCAATGAACTAGTATTTAGGATTGCGGTGAAACCTACTTCTTCGACACCAAAATTGCAACATACTTTGAATTGGGAAACCAATGCTCAGGAAGATTTTTCGGTAAAAGGCAGGCATGATTTATGCATTGCCTTAAGAGTACCCGTAGTACTTGAAGCGGTAACGGCGATAGTGATAGCAGATTTAATGCTGATTGATCAACGTATACCGAGAATTATTCAATAATTTAAATTAGAAAAAAATGGAAAGCGAATTTATATATCATGTGACTTCAAGTAAAGAATGGGAAGAGGCACAAATAAAACAAAGTTATTTGCCTAAAGATTTCGCAAAAGATGGATTCATACACTGCTCCATCGAAAGGCAAATAGATGGTGTGCTAGAAAGATTCTATCAGGGTCAAACAGGTTTGGTAAAACTGAAAATTGAAAAAGCGAAAGTGCAAAGGCCAGTTTTATTTGAATTGGCAGTGGACTTAAATGAGTTGTTTCCCCATATATACGGCCCATTGAATCTAGACAGTGTGGTTGCTGTGATACCAATATAATCATATGAATCATTTAAAAAGAAGACCTATGAAAAAGTATATGATTCAGTTGTTGGTTTTCGCTTATTTTTTATTGTTTGCTGTGTCTATTCATGCACAGCAGGTTTACACCAGTACACTTACTACAAAAAACTATTTAGATAGTGTCAATATCAAAAGGCATAAATATAAAATTGATACCAATAGAATAAAGATTGAAGTCAATCATATCATTGGCATTTCGAGTTTTTATAGTAGCAGTTTAGATGGCACATTGACTTCTACAGGGGAGCGCTTTTACAATAATAAGTACACCGCGGCTTGCAATTTGTTCAAATTAAATACAATTGTTAGGGTTACCAATATACGTAATGGGAAGACTGTGCTGGTAAGGATTAATGACCGAATGCACCCAAATATGTTAAGAAAAGGGAGGGTGATAGATTTAAGTCAATCTGCGGCTAAACAGTTGGTATTCAAATCAAAAGGACTCGTAAAAGTATCGGTAGACGCCATTGGTTACTCCAAAAAGAACCCTAAATTGGATGAAAAATAGATCTTTAAAAAATTTCAATAATTCATCATTAAAGCCTAAATTTGTGAGACATTTAACAATCAACTAATATGAAAAAATTATTATTTTCTCTAATGGCATTGGGTTTATTTATTTCTGCACAAGCTCAAAATAGTCTTGGTGCTAAGAAAAAAACATCAATCGCTTTTAGATTCACTGCTTTCGATTTTGGAACTGCAGAGAAAGTTCAAAATAGTTCAATAGGGACTGTTTTAAATGCAAAACAATGGGGTCAATATGCATCGACAACTAAATCAATTGGTTTTAACTACACTAGTCAATATACAGATCAAGTTGATATTTATTCTAACTTAGATTTAGCGGTTACTCGTTCTCCATTAACATACTCAAATGTAAGGTTAAGATCAAACGAAAATTTAATGACTTCATTCGAGTCAGGAGTTAATATCAAAATGTTCAAAGGAGATTATAGAGTGAATCCATATGTAACTGTTGGTTTAGGTGTACGTTCTTTTGCCTTTAGGAATTACAGTGCGTATGCTCCAGTTGGTTTTGGATTACAGATTAAAACTTGTAAAGGATCAAATTTAAATCTTACAACAACTTACTCAACTAAGATGTCTAAATCATTTGTGACTTCTTACAACTATGGAATTAGCTATAGCTTCTTGTTGAATTAATTAATAAAATATGTTTAAAAAAGTAATTGGAACAATATTTATTTTATTTGCTTCATTGTTAAGCAATGCGCAAGATCAAAAAGTAAATAAAAATAAACCAGCTTCGATTGCTTTGAAAGCATCTATACTGAATTTCAAGAAAACCCCTCTAACAGAGGGGTTAACTGTTTCTACACCGGCTATAGGTGTTCAGTTCTTTAAAGGATTAGCACCAAAATTAGACGCGGTAGTGAATCTAGATTTTAGTTCATTAAAATATCCGTATTA
The DNA here is from genome assembly GCA_044360985.1 of Sediminibacterium sp. Taxonomy (GTDB): domain Bacteria; phylum Bacteroidota; class Bacteroidia; order Chitinophagales; family Chitinophagaceae; genus Sediminibacterium. The sequence continues at coordinate 4,874 of JBIKJM010000017.1, forward strand.
CGTTTCTTTAAATCAGCCAAAAGCAACTACTAATTCAATATACGCTGCAATGGATGCTCGTGTTCATATTAAGTTGGCTACTGATGATAAAGCAATGGTACCTTATGCTATTCTAGGAATCGGATTGGCAAAAGACGCGACTAATTTTACAGGGTATGCACCCATGGGCCTTGGTGTTCAATTTAAAGCTAAGCAAGGCTCATTTTTTAATTTATTCGGCACTCATAATGCAGAGGCTTCTAAGTTGACTAAAATGCATATGAATTATGGAATTAGTTATTCTTTCCCTTTAAAGTTAAAAGAGAAAAAAGCCATTACATTGCCTACAGCGCCAGTTCAAGCAGATCAAGATGATGACGGCGTTTCCAATGATAAAGACGATTGTCCAGAAAGAAGTGGCTTATTAAAATATAAGGGTTGTCCAGTTCCGGACGAAGACGGTGATGGCATCAATGATGAAAATGATCAATGTCCAAATGCGGAAGGAACAGTAAAATATAGAGGTTGTCCTGTGCCAGACACTGATAAGGATGGGATTCCAGATGATCAAGATAAATGTCCAACACTTGCTGGTTTAGCAGGTTATAATGGCTGTGCAATACCAGATACGGATAAGGATGGTATCAATGATGAACTAGATCAATGTCCTACCATTGCAGGCGTAGCTGGCAATAATGGATGTGAAGATCTTCAACCTAAGTTAGATATCATTGCAGCTGCTTTGAAATTCGAAATCGGTCAAGTGAATATTAATGCTAAGTCATTACAAGGTTTAGATGCATTGGTGCAAATCATGACACAATATCCAACAACAAGTTTAATCATCTCTGGCCATACTGATAATACAGGTACAAAAAAAATCAACGATCGCTTATCTTTATCTAGAGCTAAAAAAGTACAAGCCTATTTACTCAAAAAAGGACTTGCAGAAAATAGAACATCCTTGATTGGAATGGCCGATACCCAACCTGTTGCAAGTAATGCAACAAAAGAGGGTAGAGCTCAAAATAGAAGAGCAGATTTGACTATAAAATATTAACTGAGCGCTCTAGTACTATCCCAAATTTATCTTTTACAGACTCAATGATTGCTTCGGAGAAATCCAAGATGGTCTTTCCTTTTGTTGCACCATCATTCACTATTACTGAAACTTGGTCTTTATAACAACCAACTTGATCCTTGGTGACGTCTTTCCATCCGCATGCTTCGATGAGCCATCCTGCAGCAATTTTATAGGTATGGTCATTGATAGGATAGGCCATTAATGTAGGAAATTGAATCATAAGCTGATCATATTGAGTTGTTGTAATCATAGGGTTCTTAAAAAAGCTACCCGCATTGCCTAATATTTTTGGATCCGGCCATTGATTAGACCTTAAATAAATCACGGCACCCGCTATAGATTCAACACTTGGATTGCTGATACCTCTTGCATGTAAAACAGATTTAATTGCCCCATAATCTGTTCTTAATAAAGGCTGTTTTGATAATTTAAATTGAACAGCACAAACGATATATCGATTGGGTTCTTTTTTAAAAATGCTTGTGTTATATCCAAATCCACAATCTTGTTTTGGAATCGTTACCCATTGATAGTTGATCGTGTCAAATGCATCTACACTTACGATATGCTCGCTCACTTCTACACCATAAGCAGCAATATTTTGTATAGGTGCAACACCAACCGAACCAGGAATCAAGCTGAGGTTCTCCAGGCCACCCCAGGATTTTTGCACACAATAACTTACAAAATGCGACCAGTTTTCACCTGACCCAACCTGAAGTAGCAGATCAGAGGCTGTTTCTTGTAATTTTTGGATACCTGTGATTTCCATTTTAATCACCAATCCATTGAACTGCTGCGTAAATAAAATATTCGTACCTGATCCTAATATTAAATAGGGTTGGTTGTTTTCATTCGCCCAATCAATGGCTTCGATTAAAGCTTCTTTTGTTGAAACGGCAGTGAAAAAACTAGTAATTTCTTCACATGCAAAACTATGGTAGGGTTTCAAGGCTATATTTTGTTGAAGCTTCATTTAGTTGGGGTCGATATCTATGATAATCTGAACAGACTTATATCTTGGATGTACTTCAATTAAACGAATAAAATGCAATAACTGTTTTTTGGCAATTTGTAATTGCTGTGGCTGTTTAGTTATTTTTACACAAAGCTCCCAAATATATTTATTTCTAATTCTATTAATAATAGGTTGCGCTGGTCCCATGACTGTTTTTTGTATCATTGGATCTAATGATTTCAAAAAATGATTTGCAGCTTCTTCTGCAATATGATTTTCTTTATGTTTAAATAGAATGCTCATTAATCTACTAAATGGAGGGTAAGCAAAATGTTTTCTATTATTGATCTCAAATTCATAAAAAGCCTTGTAGTCATGGCCTTTTACAAATTCAATCACAGGATGATTTGTCTGACTAAGTTGTACAATGACTTTTCCTTGATCATTTTTTCGACCTGCTCTACCACTCACTTGTTCCATCATTTGAAATGCCCTTTCATTGACTCTGTATTGATTGAAATTTAATAGGCTATCCGCATCCACAATGCCAACCAAGTCTACATGCTCAAAATCTAGCCCTTTAACAACCATTTGAGTGCCTACTAAAACATCAATTGCTCTTTTTTCAAATTGTTGGATTAAATGGTCATGTTCATTTTTGCCTTTTATATTATCCAAATCCATTCTTGCAATATTGATTTGTGGTAAAGCCAAAGCTAATTTTTCTTCAATTTGTTCAGTGCCAAAACTCTTTTGTTTGAAACTTTGTTTGCCACAAGCCTCACAGGTATACACGACTGGATAGGCTGCTCCGCAATAATGGCAAGACAATAAATTTTTTCCTTTATGTAAAGTCAAACTAACATCGCATTGCTTGCAATGTGGTATCCAGCCGCATGTTTCACAAATCAAATAAGGGGCATAACCTCTTTTATTTTGAAATAAAATGACTTGTTTATTGTTTGCCACAGTGGCTTTTATTGCTTCTAATAATTCAGGGGTTAATATGGCAGACTGGTCGGTTTGTTTTTTCGTATCTAGAATTAACATTTGTGGTAAGGCACCTTCACTAAATCTTTCTTTTAAGTGGTAGTAGCCAAACTTTTTTTGTAGTGCATTGTAATAGGTTTCAACAGAAGGTGTAGCAGATCCCAATACCACTTTCGCGCCCAGCTGATTGGCATAATATATGGCGGTATCCCTGGCTTGATATCTTGGCGCAGGATCTTGTTGTTTATAAGAAGCATCATGCTCCTCATCTATTATGATTAAGGATAAATTTTTATAGGGTAGGAATAAAGCAGACCTCGCGCCTAATACAATTTTGATTTCGCCAGACTTTACTTTATTCCATATTTCAACTCTTTCGTTAGGATTGAATTTAGAATGATAAATAGCAATTTTTCCTCCAAAATATTGTTTAAGCCTGCGAATCATTTGCGCAGTCAATGCAATTTCTGGCAGCATATACAATGCTTGTTGATTGGACTGAATAGCCTGCTCTATTAACGCTGCATAAACCTGTGTCTTTCCACTTCCGGTAATGCCATGTAGCAGATTGACCGAATGCGTTTTCATTTGTTCCACAATTGAATCATATGCTAGTTGTTGTGCTGCAGACAATTGATGTAAGTTCGCATTGCCCATACTTGCATCCACAGCTAAGCGATCTATTTTTCTTTTCTCAACTACAAGAATCCCTTTGTCAATTAATGCTTTTAATTGTGCATGTGTAGCGTCTGACTTTTCTAATAAAGCCTTTTGTTGCACATGCCCCGCTGTTTTTTGAAGATGCAAAAATGAAAGTAGGAGTGCTAATTGTTTAGGTGCCCTGGTCCAATCATTTAATAATTGCTCTAATGCAGCTTCACTATGATAATTGGGATGTAAATGCAGTAGATTTTCAACTTTGATGGTATACTTATCATGCATTGTTTCCTGTACCGAACAAATACCTTTTTGTATGAGTTTATTAATGACTGGATAAACCGATTTTTTATCTAATAACTTTTGTATTTCAACTAAGCTTAGTTGTTTTTTTATTTGCAATGCTTCTGAAACAATATATTCGGTATCACTTAAATGTTGACCATCTATATTGGCTTCTTCGTTTAAAATGAAGATGCTTTCACTTGATATTTTTAAGTGACTTGGCACAGCAGCTTGCATCACTTCCCCTTCCGTACACATATAATAACTAGCCATCCATTCCCAAAGTTGTAATTGGGCTGGATATACGATGGGTGCTTCATCTAGTACACCTAAAATTGGTTTAGGGTTGAATCCAGCAGGTTTTTCGGTGAGGATATTTTTAATAATGCCTGCATAACGCTTATTTGCACCCAGCATCACTTCTACTCGCATGCCAATCATTACGCCCTCGGCTAATTCAGCGGGAATGGCCCAAGTATAGTTTTTTGGTAGGGCTAATGGTATGATGATTTCGGCGTACATATTGGGCTACAAAAATACATTAAGAAGCTGGATAGTGGCGATATCTTCTTAACCCATCATCCATCATTTGGTGCACTTGATCCTTCAAAATTTCAAGATCTTCTATTGTATAATTATCCACATAAACAGTAGGCAAATAGACGACGCGACAAATGCCTGGGCTAAGGGTAAAGATGCTACTAAAGTGCATTCTGTCTACTGAATCAACCATTAAAACGGGTTGTATTGGCACCTGCATCTCAATAGCTAATTTAAAAGCGCCATTGTAAAAATCTTTCAATGGCTTTTCTTCGGTCATGCTAAATGTGCCTTCTGGAAAAATAAAGATTGATATTTTTTGCTTCAGTGCTGCTTTTAAATTTTGAAGGCTTTGTGCTCTTTTTTCAGGATTTGACCGATCCACCATGATCACGATATGCCTATAAAATAGTCCGAAAAGTGGAATTTTAGAAGATTCAAATTTCCCCAATGGTTTGATTGGCTGATGTTTTAATTGGACGATAGGGGGGATGTCCATATAAGAATTATGATTTCCAACAAAGACATGCGCTTGATTAAAATGATGGATGCCCTCGTAAATTTCTTGATGGTGCATCCCTATGAAGAGGTACAATGTTTTAGAAAAATATCGCCCAATTTTATAGATGCCGATGGTTAAATATTTATCACCAAATGGCAGAATAAATAACATGGCAAATAGCGAGATGATTGTCAAGCAGGCAAAAATAAATAAAGCGTAAAAGCAATATAAAATTTGAAAAGGGCGTATGATTTTTTTCATTTGTAACACTGATTCCTCTAATATAATAAAAAAGCCCCGTTTGAATTAAAAATCTATATCAAGTCAATACGCAAGGCATGCTCAATGGACGGAGCTTGGTTAAAATGATCCTTTGGGAAGATGCCAAATAAGGAACTTCCTGACCCACTCATACTGGCGTACATTGCGCCCAATTGGTAGAGTTGATCTTTGATTGCTGAAAGTGTAGGTTCGGCTTTAAATACAGGCGCTTCAAAATCATTGATTAAAGAATTTTTCCAATCGGTGATTGGTTTTTCAATGATGGATTGAATGCTTTCTGATTTTGTATTTGGAGTCAATTGTTGGAATGCCCACGCAGTAGCAATATGTACTCCTGGGTGTACCAGTAAAAATTGATAATTAGATAAATCTAAATGGATAGGTGTTAAAATTTCACCTCTTCCTGTAGCATGACATGCTTTATTGTACACAAAGAAAGGGCAATCACTTCCAAGTTGACTTGCGTAATCAATTAATTGTTGATCATTCAAGCCCAATGAAAACTGTTGATTTAAAATGATCAATGCAGCGGTTCCATCACTTGATCCTCCACCTAAACCCGCACCCATTGGAATATTTTTATGCAAGTGCATCTGAACAGCAGGTAGGGTAGGAAAATCTTTTTTAAGTAAATGGTATGCTTTTAAGCAAAGATTTTGTGCAGGGTCTCC
>JBIKJM010000018.1:0-10812 GCA_044360985.1 Sediminibacterium sp.
GTCCATTGAATATGAAAAGTATCATCAATGTTATCTGTAAAATTCGTCAGCTTCTTTTTAATAAACGCCTGCTCCTCCCGGATAAAATCCAATGTTCGTAATAACGACTCTAATTCTTGTTTAAAAAGTTCTTTTTTCATTTTCTTTAATTGTGACATGCAGCAACTGAAATTCCATTTTCAATCATCGGACTAATAAAGGGTATACCCAAATTCATCCCTCTTAATATTAACAGTACCCCCATTCCAAAGAGCATAATTGGTAAGGCTTTTTGTATTCTTTGCCTAAACCTAATGCCTAATAATTGGCTTCCAAAAGCAACCAATATCAAAGCAGGAACAGTGCCCATCCCAAAAAAAACCATAAATAACCCACTTTGCACAATAGATTGATTCGCCCAAGCAGAACTCAATGCTAAATAAATCATACCACATGGTAAAAGCCCATTCAGCAACCCAATGAATAAGAAGGCTCCTGTCTTTTTTTGATTTAACAATTTTCCTAAAGCAGATATGATTGGTTTTTGAATCCAGTCAATCCTTAAAAAGCCAAGTTTTCTTCTAGGATGTAGATAAAACACCCATACCACATAGACAAGCATTAAAATTCCAATGAGGATGCTAAAATGTTGTTGGACATTGTAAAATGGAATTTGTTTCCCAAATACCCCCACTATAATACCTAGTATGCCATAGGTAATAATTTTTCCAAAATGATATAAAACAGTTGCAATCACTTTTTGAACCGGCATTAGATGTGAATAAGGAAGTGCCATCACTAAGGGCCCACACATTCCTATGCAATGGACACTTCCTAGTAGACCCATAAAAAAACCAATCCCCAAAAAGCTACTATTGAACATGATTATATATAAATTTTTTGCTCATAATAATACCTTACCCCCAATTTGATCAACTCTAACTTAATGGTGTAATTTCCCTTTTTATACTGCCCTATTTTGAATGCAGCAAATGCATTGATGGTTTCAAAATCAAAGTGTTGATCTTGTTGCTTGTCTGCAGCATAATATAATTGCGCCTTGCCATTCACTTTCACTCCATTAAAAAAGGATGGTAACAATAATACGATCGAATCCTTTGCTTGTTTTACCACCAAGTCCCCTCCAATCGCCTTAGCCCTAGCCGAGGCATCAATTACCTCTTGGTATTTTAACTCTGCAGCATAATAATCATTTTGAACTAAATCAAATTTTTGTAAAGTGGATTGATACACCATAAATAAAGTACCTAGTACAAAGACCCCGTAGACAATGATAATTTTATGTCCCCAATTTATATTTTTCATAGATTCCATTTTATAATGCCGGTGCTAAAAACATGGCTTTGGTTGTTTCAATGCGCTCCCCGTCTTCATATAAACCAATTTTTATCTCCGTTTTTCTTTTGTTAATCTTGTCTTTTTTTAAGATGATAAAGAAGCTAGTTTGATAATAAGACTCTGCTGGAACATTCACGTGATTGATTAAATTTATTTCGCCCTCTATGTTTTCTAATTTTAATTCCAGATGTACCAATTTTCTAGTTTTATTGGCCAGTTTTATATTATATAAGTTACTAATCCTTCCATCTGGCAATTTTTGGTACATCTGTCCAGGGGTTCTTAGAACCCTTGCACTTACGTCATCTCTTGTGATCAACAGCACAGCTAAAAAAGAAAGTAATAATAAAAGTACCCCTGAATATAATTTAAGTCTCCAGGTATACTTTGTTTGCTCCTTCTTTGTAATATTATTTTCTGAGGCATATCGAATTAACCCTTTAGGCTTGTCAATATGATCCATGATGGCATCACAAGCGTCAATACAGGCAGTACAATTCACGCATTCTAATTGAGTGCCATTTCTGATATCAATACCCGTAGGGCAAACTCGAACACAGGCACTACAATTAATACAATCCCCTTTTTGATCTTTTACATCATTTAATTTTCCTCTCGGCTCTCCTCTTATATAATCATACGCCACAACTATAGAATTCCTATCCAACAGTACGCCTTGTAAACGTCCATATGGGCATACAATTAAACAAACCTGCTCTCTAAACCAATAGTATACAAAAAAGAATATAAAAGTGAATATCAATAATGAACTAAATACCCCAAAATGAATCATGATGCCTTCCTGAATCATTAAACCAACCCGATCTATACCAATGATATATCCTAAGAAAAAATTGGCAATTAAAAAAGAAACTAAAAAGAAGGCGATGATCTTTGTTAGCCGTTTTCTAATTTTTTCTGCATTCCATGCCATTGCCTTAAGCTTTCTTTGCTGATTGTGGTCTCCTTCAATCCAATATTCAATCTTTCTGAATACCATTTCCATGAATATAGTTTGTGGACAAGCCCATCCACAAAATAAACGACCAAAAGCTACAGTAAAAAGAATCACAAAAACCAGGAATGTCAACAACCCTATTGCAAAAATGAAAAAATCCTGAGGCCAAAATACTTGTCCAAAAAATATAAATTTTCTTTCAAGTACATTGAATAAGAACATGGGCTCTCCTTCTATTTTGATAAAAGGAAGTGAAAAAAATAAGACCAAATACACATAACTAAAGTAAGATCTTAAATGATAGAGTTTCCCGTTTGGTTTTTGAGGAAAAATATAATTTCGCTTCCCTTCCTTACTAATGGTGCCAACAGCGTCCCGAAAATCCTGACTTAGTCGAGCATTGTCTTTGTCTTTGTATTTGTCTTTAATATTTTGTGGATTATCTTCCATTATTTTGAGGGGGCAATTACGCCCTTTGTTGAATCAGATACAGCAGCTTCCTCTACAATCAGATCACCCTGTGGGGCTTTGCCATTAGGTACATTTGTATTTGACAAGGATTTGATATAGCTAGATAACTGTTGCATTTCGACAGGAGAGAAATTAGATTGCCAAGATTGCATGCCTTTGTCTGGATAACCATATTTAATGGTTTTAAAAATATCCTGAATCTTTGCACCATGTATCGTATAATTATCTGTCAAATTAGGACCTACGCCTCCACCACCATTTTCGGTATGACAAGCCACACAGGTTTTAGTAAACAAAGTCTTGCCAGTTTGAATACCCACAGCATCTAACATCACAACTGAGTTTTCATCTACATTTTCTTTCATTGAAGCCAAATATTGATCTGTTTCAAGCTTTGCTTCGGCCATTTCTGTATTGTACTCTTCGGTTGGATTCATCCCTGTATGCCAAACTTCAAATTTTAGGATATAAAAAATTGCTACAAAAATGGTGATATAAAACCCATATTTCCACCATGGTGGTAATGCATTGTCTAATTCTTTAATGCCATCATAATCATGGTCTAACATGATATCTGCCTCTTTTTCAATTGGCGCAGCTTTAGTAAAGAACTTTTTATCAAGATTGGCCCATGTACTTGCAACCCATGAATTTTTAAACGCTGCTTTTTGTGCGACTTGAATAGGACGAGGGTAAATGATACGCCACATGTTATGAATAAAAATGAGCATTATAAAAATGACAAATAATTCTAGTGCCATCACAGTTGATAAAGTCCAGAATGAAACAGAAGATAAACCCCCATAATACACCGTTGAACCAATTGCCTGAGTAGTGGAATCGGTTACTATTGTTACATTGTTCTGTGCAATTGCAGGTTGACTAAATCCAGCTGCAATGATTGTTAAAAGGATGGTGACTACCTTGTTTTGTTTTGCCAGTTCTACCACTTTTTTTGATAACAAAATCAATACGGAGGATAAAAGCCAAATAACAAAAATCAATAAGACTGCAACCCCCAATATTAAATATTCAATATAGTTATTGCTTTTACTTGGCATTCCGCTTTGTGCAGTTTGAGCTATAGCAGATTGTGCTGTAATGAATGCTATTAAAGTCATCATCGCATATTTCATTTTAAACATAGTTTTGAAATTTAAGAGGTGATTAGTTTTCTAAGGGTAGATTTTTAAGGGTATCTACTTCTTTTTTATCCATCACTTTTACATACCATAATACCCCTACAAAAAAGAACACAAATACAAGTAACGAAAAAATGGGATAGATGGTAGAATGCTCCATCGTCTCGGTATATTTTTTTATAAAACTGAACATAGCTTATTTTTTAAGGTTATTTTTTATTGATATCAGTTCCTAGTCTTTGTAAATAAGCAATCACCGAAATGATTTCTTTATTTGGTCCGACTTCAATACCATCTAGTTTTAAATTTGCTGCAATTAATTTAGCCTGTTCCATTAATGCTTTGTTGGCAATGGTAGCATAACCAGTTGCATAGGGCACGCCCAAGGTTTGCATCGCTTTTATTTTAGAAGATGTAGTGGCAGTATCTAATTCATGGTCAATTAAGAAAGCATAGGATGGCATGACTGAACCTGTTGAAATTGCAGTTGGTTCATCTAAGTGATTATAATGCCATGCATTGGACTTTTTTAAATTTCCTGTACCTTCTCTGGCTAAATCCGGACCTGTTCTCTTGCTACCCCATTGGAATGGATGATCATATACAAACTCGCCCGCTTTACTATACTCACCATACCTTTCTGTTTCACTTCTGAATGGTCGAATCATTTGAGAGTGACAGGTATAACAACCCTCTCTCACATAAATATCTCTTCCCTGCAGTTCTAATGGTGTATATGGTTTTACACTGGCAATGGTTGGCACATTAGACTTAACCAAGAATGTTGGAATCAATTCCACTGCACCTCCAATTAAAATCACAATTAAAGACATGACTAACATGATAGTTGGCTTACGTTCAATCCATCTATGCCAATGCTCCCCTTTATGTTTTTCATGGTTAGCTTCTAATGCAGGTGCTTCTGCATCTTCATTGGCTATTAATGTGCCTTTACCAATTGTCTTAAAAAAATTAACCATTCCTACTATCGCACCAGTTAAGTACAATAAGCCTCCTAAAGAACGCAATGCATAAAAAGGACGCATATAGGTGACTGTTTCTAGAAACTGATATTTCAATTGTCCTGAAGGCGTGAATTCCTTCCACATTGAAGCCTGTTGCCATCCAGCCCAATACATTGGAATGGCATAAAATAAAATACCTAGTGTAGCTAACCAAAAATGCAGGTTGGCTAATTTATTGGAGTACAAACTAGTTTTATAGATTCTTGGAATCAGCCAATATAAAATTCCAAAAGTCAACATCCCATTCCATCCCAATCCGCCTACATGCACATGTGCCACAATCCAATCTGTATAGTGCGCTACTGCATTAATACTTTTTAATGATAACATGGGTCCTTCAAATGTTGACATACCATATGCAGTAACTGCTACCACCATAAACTTCAATATCACATCCTCTCTCACTCTATCCCAAGCACCTCTTAATGTCAATAGTCCATTGATCATACCACCCCAACTTGGAAAGATTAACATGAAACTAAATACAATACCTAAACTTTGCGCCCAATTAGGAAGTGCTGTATACAATAAATGATGCGGACCTGCCCAGATATATAAAAAGATCAAGGCCCAAAAGTGAATGATCGATAATTTATAGGAAAACACAGGACGGTTGGCTGCTTTAGGCATAAAGTAATACATCAATCCTAAATAAGGCGTGGTTAAGAAAAAAGCAACTGCATTATGTCCATACCACCATTGTACCAGCGCATCCTGCACTCCTGCATACCAGGTATAACTTTTAAATAAAGAGATTGGGAGTTCAAAAGAATTCACTAAATGCAAAACTGCAACAGTTACAAATGTGGCGATATAAAACCAGATTGCTACATACAAATGACGCTCTCTGCGCTTGATAATAGTTGCAAACATATTCCATCCAAATACGACCCATATAATTGTAATCGCAATATCAATTGGCCATTCTAATTCTGCATACTCTTTTGCAGTAGAAATACCAAGAGGTAAAGTAATGGCTGCTGCTACAATAATCAACTGCCAGCCCCAAAAATGGATCTTACTTAAAAGGTCGCTATACATTCTCGCTTTTAATAAACGCTGCAATGAATAGTAGACCCCCATAAAAATACCATTTCCAACAAAAGCAAATATGACTGCATTGGTATGCAGTGGCCTGATTCGTCCAAAACTAAAATAGGGCTGAAGATTCAATGTTGCTGGAAACACCAGTTGTAAGGCAACCCATAATCCCACAGTCATCCCTACGACTCCCCAAATAATGGTGGCAATCGCAAAGTTCCTCACCGTTTTGTTGTCGTACTGAAAGCTTTGTACTTGCATAGTGCTTAATTAAAATGTTATAGTTTAGTTTTTACCTCGTCTTCAAATAGTATTCTTATTGATGGCGTACAATCATCATCCATTTGCCCAGATTTAACTGACCATAAAAAAGCTACAAGAAAACCTCCAGCAACTAGAATACTGACAATAATTAGAATAAAAAATACACTCATAAAACGATTTTGAACAAAGTTATTGGCTATTGAAAACCCGTTTTATGACCTAAATCAAAGCGGAAAATGATTTTAATCATATCCCTTTATTTTGTAGTTTAAAACTACCTGCGGATGGCCTTAGCGTATCTATATGACAAGAATGCCGAAAGCGCTACAATACTAATTGAACTTATGGGCATTAAAATAGCCGCTACCATGGGTGTCAAAATGGCCTGAGTCGCAAAATACATCCCTACTAAATTGTAGAGAATTGATAAAGTAAAAAGAAGGATAATAATCGTTTTCCCCTTTTTAGCATATTGGATTAATTGAAATAGCCTAGAGACTTGATGCCCTTCTAATATCGCATCGCTTGCTGGGGTAAATAAATGTGTATGATCGGTGACTGCAATGCCTACATCACTTTTTTGCAATGCGCCTGCATCATTTAAGCCATCCCCAACCATCATCACAATTTTCCCATTATTTTGAAGCGCTTGTATATAATTTAATTTATCAGTAGGCGATTGCTCAAATAGCATGGGTATATCTGCACCCAATATAAATTTTAGCTTCTGACCTTCGACAGGACGATCCCCAGTTAATAAATGTACCTCATACCCATTTGAGATAAATTGATTGACCATCACTGACACGCCTTCTCTGTAGGCATGATTCACTTTATAAAAGCCTCTAAACATTCCGTCAAATGCAATACAAACAATAGACTCGTCATAATCCATATTGACTGCAATACCTTCTGCTAATAAAAGCTTAACAGAGCCAATGATGACCCTATGCCCCTTTGAGACTGCAATGGTCCCTCTTGCTATAGCATGATCAATTGTATCTACTTGTACCAGCTCAATTTTAGACACTGTTAATAAATCATAAATCATTTGGCTCAATGGATGCAGGGACTCTCTTGTAACCGATCTTATGATGGACTGTTCTAAACTTGATAAATCAACCCCAATATAGACCAACTTAGAAGCTGCATGATTTGTCAAAGTGCCTGTTTTGTCAAACACAATGGTATTAACTTTTTCAATCGCTTCTATCACGGATGCATTTTTACAGTATAATTTTGTTTTACCCAACCACCTTAAAATATTGCCATAGGTAAATGATACTGTAAGCAATAAAGAACATGGACATGCTACAATTAAAACAGCAGTGACTGCGGGTAAAATTTTATTCGAATCTACGATCCACCAGTAGATTCCTGATAAAAAAGCAATCAAAAATAAAACATAAGTAAAATACTGACTCCAGGGATGCACAAAGGAAATCTTGGTATTTTTTTGCTGATGTAATAGTGGATTATTCCAAAGCTCAGTGATATAACTATGTCCAATGGGCTTAACAACTTCAACCTGTATTGCTCTAGCTTTTTGTACACCACCTGCATACAAAAATGCACCTTTCTCAAATGCAACTGGCGCATGCTCCCCTGAAACAAAACTATAATCTAGCAATGCAACGCCATCCTTTAAAATTGAATCTGCTGGAATCATTTCACCAGATCTAACCAATAGTAAATCTCCTTTAATAAGCTCGTTTAAGGATTGGTTGATTTCTTTCCCATCCTTAATAATAGTTACCCCTAATGGGAAAAAAGAGGTGTAATCTCTATCAAATGTAAATGCATCATAGGACTTGTTTTGAAACCATCTTCCAATTAACATAAAGAATACAATACCTGACATACTATCTAAATAACCTGAACCAGTCTGGGTCAAGATTTCGTACAAACTTCTTAAAAAAGTAACACTGATCGCTAAGGCAATTGGGGCATCTATATTCAGCCATTTTTGTCTTAATCCTGTATAAGCCGAAATGAAAAAATCACTTGCACTGTAGAATAACACAGGCAGGGATAAGATCAAATTTAAATAAATAAATAAAGGCCTAAGCGAACCTAAATCTCCCAGTTCGTCCGCTAAGTATTCTGGGAAACTCAACATCATGATATTGCTAAAACAAAATCCCGCAATACCAATTTTATATAATTGCTTTCGATTTACTTTTTTCTTTTGTTGCCAATCATTCCCGCCTAAATGAATCATTGGTTCATAACCAACAAATGCCAATAACTGCACCAGTTCCTTTAAAGAAATAGCAGATAGTTGATAAATGATTTTTACTTCTTTCTTTTCAAAATTTATCTGAGATTGGATGACACCCGGATTAATTTGATGCAAGTGCTCTAATAACCAGACACAACTAACACAGTGAATTTGTGGAAGATAAAACACCACATGTACTTGATCCCCTTGCTTAAATTGAATAAGCTGTTCTTGTACTGCTTGATTGTCTAAATAATTGAATTTACTGTCTGTAAATTTGCCTTTTAAAGAAAGCCCTGGCATTTTGGTCAAATCATAATATTGACACATGCCATTTTGATCCAATAACTGGAATACCATTTTACATCCATCACAACAGAAGTATTTATTTTCAATTTGTATGGATGCATCACACTCAGCTCCGCAGTGGTAACAATTTTCTTGCATAAATGAAAGACAAAGATCCACTACCAATAGGTCTGTACATATGATGCCACTCATCCATAAAGATGATAAAAATCATATCGCCCTCTTAGTTTATTGAGGCCATAAAATTATTATCCATTAAATTAATGGCTTCATAATAACCCTGCTTATACCACTTACAACGCGCTAAGTAAGCCACCAATTGTTGTTGTAAAAGCGGATTTTGCAACATCGTTGCAGGCAATCCTTTTTGTTTTGTCTTTCGTAAATATTGATCCAATGATTTTGTGAGGTCTTGCTTGGCATAATCAGCAACAAATGCTTGAACAGATGGATATTGATTGATGCGCTTTTGTGTTGTAAGATAATATTGTAACACAAATTCATTCATGGAGCCTTGAACATATAAATTGGCATAATTTGAATCTGCATACAATGCATTGGTTGGCAACCATTGATTTGGAATAATACCCCCGCCACCATACACCGTATTGCCTTTTGGCGTTTTATACGCCTTGCCAACAGAAGCAGTATCTATATTACCTTCATTGGATTGCACCATGCGTTCAAGAAAGTCATGCTCATATGCCATCTTGCCATTTTTATAAGGACGTTGAATATTACGCCCTAATGGTGTAAAGTATTTTGCAGTCGTCAGTCTCAATGCGCCACCATTGGATAATCTAAATTGTTGTTGCACCAATCCTTTGCCATAAGACCTCCTTCCTACCACTTTCGCTCTATCCCAATCTTGCAAAGCCCCAGCTAATACCTCACTTGCAGAGGCTGAGGTTTCATCCATTAAAATAGTCAATCCACCTGTCTCAAATAAACCTTCTCTTTTACTATAGTAATTCACTCTTGGTGCATGTAAGCCTTCTGTGTAAACAATTAATTTATTGCCTGCTAATAACTCATCTACAATCCCTACCGCTTCTGATAATAATCCTCCTCCATTGCCTCTTAAATCAATCACCAACGATTTCATCCCATTTTTTAATAAAGGTTCCAAAGCTTGCATGAATGCTTCATAAGTCCTGTCTGCAAATTTGTCGATTTTAATATAACCAACGGTGTCGCTTACCATATAAGCAGCATCAATGGGAGAAATTGACACAGATGCCCTCACTAAATTGAAAGTCAATCTTTTTTGATTGCGTAATACCATTAATTTTAAATTTTCATCGGCCGGTCCTTTTATTTTTCGCTTGACCGCTTCCCCATCTAATTTATTACCAGATAATTTAACTGTATCATCCACCGTTAAAAGTATGTCGCCTGTTTTTAAACCAACTTTAGCAGCCGGGCCGCCTGGAATGACATAGGAAACAAAAACGCTGTCTCTGAATTGTTGAAATTCTATACCTATCCCTTTAAAATTGGGTTGCAATTGTTCATTGACTTCAACTAAATCAGCTGGTGGGATATACACAGAATGGGGGTCTAATTGTCCCAAATAAAAATCGGCTACTTTGGTTTGTGTGCTATCCAAGTTCACTTGATCCACATATTTTGATTTTACCAATTCAATGATCTCGTCCATCGCTGAATTTGAATCAAGTGAAGGAAACCCAATTGAGAAACTTCCTTTTAAAAAAATGCCTATACCAATACCCAATAAAAGAACGACTGCATAGGCAATTGGGGTGACCCAACTTGTTTGGGTAGAACGAGGTTGATTTTGTTGCATGTTATATGAATTCTTGGCAAATTTACATCAATTCAAAATGAAATGGCTAATTTCATGTCCTAGTTCAACCACCATGAAAAAGACTTATTTAATTGCAGATAGCGGTGCTACAAAATGCCAATGGACTTTAGTACAAAACGGCAAGCGTCAAACCATTAAAACAAATGGCATTAGCCCCTACTTTTTAAGTCTTCAAGACATTGTGCAATTGATAGAAAAGTCATTCCAGAAAAAGG
>JBIKJM010000177.1:0-3419 GCA_044360985.1 Sediminibacterium sp.
GTAACAACAAATTCAGTAGGCTTACCATAAGGGATATTACCCATATTGTAATTATCATTGGTAAACTTCAATACCTTATTGATATCCTTTTGAACCTGTGATGTAGAACTAGCTGGTTTTGTTTGTGCACTTAGCTGAACAAAACTCAAACAAACAATTGCTAATAAAATAAACTTTTTCATATTTTTTAGTTTAAAATCTTAAATAATTGGTTATCAAATTTAACTACTTTTTATCAATTATAAATATATAGCTGTATCGATTGACAACCTGAGCAGCAATATCTTTTTTAGCGTCAGTGCAGTCTTTTAACAGTTCACGCTCTCCTACTTGCTTAATGACCACTTCATTATCAGATAATTTAGACAAAGTACGGTAAATGCGATTGGCCCTACGTATAGATAAATCATCATTGTATTCTAAACTACCATTACAATCTGCAGCAGACACAATCACAATCTTCTTGTTTTTAATTCGTTTTACCAATTCAATAACTTTATAATAGTCAGGGAGATCTTGTTCAATAACATACACTTGATCAAATGGATGGTGTAATTCAACATAATCCTTCGTTAAGGATTTTAATGAATCTACCGCCCTTATGAATTTTTTAGACTGGACAGCTAATTCGGCATTTCTTAAAGCTTCAGCAGCTTCTAGTTTAGCTTTTTTAACAGCTTCACTTAAAGGAATATTGATGAGTGCAATATCTTTAACATAATCATTATTTCTCTTTTGATACCCTTCTGAAATAATCGTTTGTTGAAAACGACTACCAGCATCATCAAAAGCAACGATATCATACTCTTGATTGGGTCTTAAATTAAACTCGTAATTACAATTAGCATCTATAATACTACTATCTTTTAAAGTCAATTTACCTTGTTCATTTTTTTGGTATATATAGATTGATTTTCCAGATTGGCATGTACTATCTATATATATCTTTCCTTTGATCTTAACTAGGCTTTGCGCATAATCAAAAGCTAAAATATCATCAGAGCCATTTCGGTTTGAACTAAAAAATCCTTTTGTACCCTTGATACTTAAAGCAAAATCGTCTTTAGAACTATTCACAGGATAACCCATATTCTTCAATATAGGTTCTCCATTGTTACCTTTTATTATTCTATAGATATCAAGACCACCCAAACCAGGATGTCCATTAGAACTAATAAATAAATTGCCTTCATAGAATGTTGGAAACAATTCATTCCCAGCAGTATTGATGTCTTGTCCTAAATTCACTGTGTTTTTCCAAGAGCCATCTTCATTTTGATCAATATAATAAATATCAGTACCACCTTGCCCACTATTATCATCAGACACATAATACAAACGCTTACCGTCAGGGGTAATGGCAGGATGAAAAAAACTAAACTTAGGATTATTAAAGAACATTCTTTTAGCATTAACCCATTTGCCCTCTATTTGAGTGGCTTCCCATATTTCTAATTGATAGACATTTAAAGTTTTCTTTTGATTTCTTGTGTAATAAGCTTTCTTGCCATCAGCTGTAAAACTAACCGCACCTAGATTCATCTTATCACGGGCAAATACATCAAATTTTTGAATTGTATTATTTGATAAAGAATCTGTTGATTGAACTCCATAAGCACCAATCATTTTTTTAGTATCATTTGGAGTATTAGAGGAATAGTCTGTATAGTTTTTTAGAGGCGATTTTTCATTCCAGTTTGAATATGCGCTCATTTCTGTTCTGATACTATCTATGTTCGAATAAAAATACAATTGTGAATAGCCTGCGCCATCCCAAGCAAATTCAGGTATATTTTTAGATCGCTTTGATTCAAATAATTTGAATAATAAAAATCTTTTTTTCTTGATTGAATTTGTAAATTGATTAGACTCATATACCAATCCATTTTCATAAAGTGCCCCATTCAATTCATTCCATTTAGTATTGATCTTGGTATTGAATAATTTGAAATCTAATGAGTCATTTAACATTTTATTGATATTCGTAAAACCAAAATATCGAGCATCAGCTAGTTTAGTTTTGTTGCTATCAATTAGTTGCTTGTAGATGAAGGTTGCCTTATCATAATGTCCTAGGGTAGCATGCGCTTCTGCCATATTAATGTTGTATTGAACCCCCGCTGTAAATGCAAGGTCTAAATATTTTACAGCACTATCATATTGGTTCACTTTTTGATAGCAATTGCCTAATTGTACTAAGGCAGTAGTATCATTTGTTTTAAGTAATAAATATTGTTTAAAAGCTGGTATAGCGTATGCAAATCTTAAATTTTTATATTCTTGTTGAGCTAATTTCAAAAGTCCTTTTTGCTTACGCGATTGTGCTTGCAAACCATGAATTGACATTGCTAGCATTAAAATCAGTAAAAGGAATTGTTTATTTTTCATGAAATCTTATTTAAATTCTACTGTGTTAGCATTAAAAGTATCTTGTTGATTTAATCTTAGTCTTAAAGTTGCCAATCTCATACCTTAACATTAGTTCGTGTGAACCTTTTGTAAAATACTTGAGTGGATTAAATGGCATATCATAGGCATAGCCAAATCTTAAATTTGAAGTTGCTTGCAATTCAACCATACCAACAAATGCATCCCCAGTTCTATAACTAGCCCCAAAACCTAGTAAATCCTTAAGCCAAACATTTAAATTGATATCAGTTTCAATGGGTGCCCCACTCACCATTTTTATCATGGTAGAAGGCTTTAATTTAACATCCTCATTGATATCAAACACATATCCTGCATTGGCAAATAAATGAAAAGCATTTGATGTTTGAATACTTGTAATCATATTTTCATAACTAGCTAGTCTAGCTTTTAAAATACTCGGTGTAGCAAGTCCAGCATAAAAACGATCTGTATTATAATAGATACCCATACCTAATGATGGATTCCATTTTGAGGGATTATCTATACTTATAAAACTAGGATCATTGGGGTTGTTTCTATTATTTACATCATTTAAATTGATACGATAATTCATCATGCCAAAACTAAGTCCACCAGATAAAATACCTTTCTCAGATACTTGAATTCTAGTTGATAGCATCCCATTCAATCCTGAAGCAGCTTCAACACCTAAACGATCGTCATAAACTTGTATTCCCCAACCCAACTTCCCGTCTTTAATAGATTGATCCATGCTAATTGAAGTTGTCTTTGGCGCACCTTTTATACCAACCCACTGATTCCTCTGAAAAAAGTTCAAACTCAAGGCTTCTCTATTACCAGCATAAGCAGGATTTACTCCTAACATATTGTACATATATTGAGAATACATAGGCTCTGTTTGAGCAAATAATTTTGAATTGAACAAGCCAATAACGCATAGGGCTATCACAAATAACACTTTTAGATAAATGTTAGCAGATTTTATATGCATTTTATATTCACCTTTATACATTATCTAATGATTGTTA
>JBIKJM010000019.1:0-10680 GCA_044360985.1 Sediminibacterium sp.
AATAAAATCACCGGCATATTTAAATCCTTGTCCAGAAATATTGACTATTCTACCTGTGCCATTATCTTGATTGAACAATGCTTGTAGTTTATTAACCACTTCTGGATGATCTTCCACAAATGCTCTTGAACCATTTAAGCCTTGCTCCTCACTACCCCAATGTCCTACTAAAATGGTACGCTTAGGATTAGGATAGACTAATTTTAAAATACGCATCGCTTCCATCATCGTCAAAGTACCTGTTCCATTATCCGTTGCACCTTGACCTCCATCCCAGGAATCAAAATGTGCCGAAAGCATCACATACTCATCGGGTTTTTCGGTGCCTTTAATTTCTGCAATGGTATTAAAGTTTGGAACAGTTCCTAAATCTTTAGAATCTGTTTGAATGCTGATGATTGGATTGTCCCCTGACTCCACTAAGCGATACAAGGTTCCATAATCTTCCAAAGCAATATCAACAGTTGGAATTTTTGTCGTGTAGGCATTGAATATTTTATCTACCCCAAATCCACTTGACCAGTTATTGGTTAAGATGCCTAAAGCACCTGCTTTTTCTAGGATAATTGGAAGCATTCTTGAAGAATGGCCTGTTTTACTTAAGCGTTTACGCCAAGCATCCGTCATTTCGGTGCGTTCTTTTTTTAATTTATCAAAAGACTCCTTGGTGGCAAATTGTTGCCAGTTATCGTCCGGTCTGCCAGTTGGTTGATTCATAGAAATCATCACAAACTTCCCTTTCACATTTGGCAACCAATTAGCAAATGCTAATGAATCAGCTAGATCTGGAATAATAATGATTTCTGCTTTCACCGCTTTCCCTTTTGTAGATGGACTCCAAGACAATTGCGTCCCTTCTAAGCTTTTAACTCTTGGAGAAAGCATATCGATATGGGTGATACCGCGCTCCCAACCTTTCCACTCACCCCACTGCTCGTTGCGCGCAGTAATGCCCCAGCTGGCATATTTATTAACTGCCCATTCATTGGCCTTTTTCATTTGAGGGGTGCCTACCAGTCTTGGCCCTATGCCATCTAATAACTCGTGCGCCAATGTTTGCAATTGGGAGTTTTTGGTTTCTTCCTGTACTATTTTTTCAATGACAGATTGTGCAGAAACTTGGTTGACCGTAAAAAAACAGGCAATGATAAAGAGCTTTGCTATACTTCCTGTATAACTAAAGTGAAGAGGTTGAATTGCTTTCATATGACTCAATTTAAGAGAAATCTTTGATTAATCCTTATTGGTCAAACGAAATTATTTTAACTCAGCATCCGCCTTTGCGAGGAACTCGTTTAAACAAAAAATTTACCTTCTTTTTCTATATAGTCACCTCCAATTATTGGATAAACATACTTGGGTGCATGCGATGCGCCATGACTTCTTTTAATTATTTTGTCATGCACTTTTAGGTCATTTAATTGCTTGAATTCGTTGTTAGATTCCGGTGTGGCCTCCCATTTTTTAAATGCTGCTTTGTCTTTATTTCATTAAAAAAATCAAATTTTTGCATAAGTAGATGATTTTAAACTATTTACGCTCAAATTGATACGCATATTTGATTGAATCTGGATTGAATGCCAAAGTAGCCTTAGATCGAAATAATTCTTGATATGTAATTGACGTAATATTTGGAATATTAGGGGATTTTGTGGTACTTTACAGGCAACATGTCAAAAAATATATGTTTAACTTTTCTTACTAAATTTTTTTAAAATGATTAAACCTTGTCTGATGAAATCAGCAATTATGCTGTTGATCATCTCCCTTCTGACTTTTTCAGCAAAAGCACAGAACGCAACTGTATCAGGAACAGTCCTTGCAGAGGACGACGGATCTCCATTAATTGGAGTTACCGTGACTAACAGAGCAACTGCAAAAAAAACAACTACTAACGCTGCTGGTAAATTTACAATAGCTGCAGAAAAAGGAAATGCTTTAGCGTTTTCCTATGGTAGCTATTCAACAAAAGTGGTTGTAGTAGATGGGAATAGCACATTAACCATCAGACTTACAAGTCAAGATAAAGAACTAGAGGCTGTTGTTGTAACAGCTTATGGTATGAAAAGAGAAAAGAAGTCGATGGGTTATTCGACACAATCTGTGGATGGGGAAGATATTTCTCAAACCCGTCGTGACAACTTTATCAACTCTTTGGCAGGTCGTGTTGCCGGTGTGAATATTACTCCTACATCTGGAACGCCAGGTGCTTCCACTCAAATCGTTTTGAGAGGTGCGACTTCCATTGGTGGAAACAATCAGCCATTATTTGTTGTTGATGGTGTGCCTTATGATAACCAAACATTAAACCAAGAAGGCTTGATAGGAGGTCAGTCGGTTTCATTTGCAAATAGAAACTCGGATTATGGAAACAGAGCAATGGATATAAATCCTGACGATATCGAAAATTTGACTATTTTAAAAGGGCCAGAAGCAACCGCATTATACGGATCTGATGGTGCATCCGGCGCCATTATCATTACCACTAAAAAAGGCAAAGCTGGTAAAATTTCTGTTACCTATGATAACGCAACCAGAGTTGATAATGTTTACTTATTGCCGGAAGTACAAAAAGAATACGGAGTTGGTGTAAACGGAGTTTACAATCCAACATCGGTAACAAACCCATTTGCAATTGTGGGGGGAACTGGTGCTGGTATCTCAAGTGCTTTTGGTACTAGAATTAAACCAGGCACTAAAACTTTTGATAATGTTAATAATTTTTTCCAATCAGGTTTAACGCAACAACATAACGTGAACGTAGGAGGTGGATCAGAAAACGCAACCTATCGTTTTTCAGCTAGTTATTTTAATCAATCTGGTGTTATTCCAAATACTGGTTACGAGAAAACTTCTTTTAGAATGGCAGGATCTTCCTCTTATGGAAAATTCAAATTAGCTACATCGATTACTTATGTAAACAGTACAACAAAAAAAGCATCAAAAGGAGCGGGTAGCTATTTAATCAATTTATTAACTTGGCCAGTTGAGAATGATGCGAGCAATTATATCAACCCTGATGGAAGTAAAGTGACTATCAGAAATTTATCAAATAACTTCTCATTAGAGTATGATAATCCGTTCTGGGATGTAAACAAGAATCCGGCACAGGATAAAGTAGACAGATTAACAGGTAATATCAACGCAAGTTTTGATATTAATAAGTGGTTGTCTGTTTCTGATATCGTAGGTATAGATTATTATTCTCAATATGGATTTTATACGACTAACCCGCTTTCTAGATTTGGGTATGCATCTAATGGATTTTATTCTCAATATCAACAAAATACTAGAAACCTTAGTAATACATTAAAGGCAACTGCTAATAAAAAATGGAATGACTTTTCGGTAAATCTTACAGCAGGATTTTATACCGAAGCCAACTATACTAAATTAGAGTCTCAAAAAGGAGAACGTTTTTTTGAAAGAGATTTTATTTCTATCAATAACACGGATCCACTTTCAAGAGATGCTAAAACGACAATCTCCGAAGTGAAAAAAATGAGAATGTTTAGTTCATTGATAACTGGCTATAAAAACTTGCTTTTCCTTTCTTTATCAGGAAGTAGAGAAGGGGTTTCAACCTTTATGTCAAGAGCAGTTGATAAAGATCCATTCTTTAATTACGCATCTTCTTCTATGAGTTTTGTATTTTCGGATTTAGCTTTCATCAAAGAAAAAGCGACCTGGTTGAACTTTGGTAAAGCACGTATTTCTTATGCAAATACAGGTAAGGGTCCAAGTGCACCTTATGTAATTGATTACCGTTTTACGCCTCAAATTACAACAGGTGGTGGATATGCATATGACGTGACAGGTAATAACTTTGGCTTAGAACCAGAGCGCTCTAAAAATTTAGAGTATGGTTTTGAAATGAATATGTTTAGTAATCGCATCAAATTAGATGTTACTCGCTATCAATTAAATAGCGAAAAACAATTATTGGCAGCAAGATCTTCCTATGGTACTGGTTATGTGATTAAATGGTTTAACGGAGGAGAAGTTCAAAATAAAGGCTGGGAAGTACAATTGGGCATTACTTGGGTAAAGAAGAAGGATTTTACTTGGGAGTCTAATTTCAATTTTGACAAAAACGTAGGTAAAGTAGTTTCTATGCCTGCTGACTTGCCAACCTATTATGATTCTGATACTTGGGTATTTGGAAACCTTCGTTCTCAATATTTTGTTGGATCAAATATTGGAAACTTAGCTGCAACAAAATTTAAAAGGACTAAAAATGGAGATTTGATTATTAGTCCTACAACTGGACTTCCAGTGAAAGACGACTTATTCACTACAGTTGGAGATAGACAACCAGACTTTAAATTGGGTATAGTAAATAAGATTAATTATAAAGATTTGTCATTGTCTTTTAATATTGAATTAAGAAAAGGAGGAAGTGTATTCAATGCTACTGAGTACTTATTGTATTTAACAGGATATAGCACTAGAACATTAGATAGAGAAGAGGCGCGTGTCATTCCAGGTGTATTACAAGATGGACTTGAGAACACTGCAAATCCAACAAAAAATACCATTGCTATTACGCCAATGAATAACTCACTTTATTATTCAAGTACTGCTAACACTTCTGAGGAAGATTTTGTTGAAGAAGTATCTTGGTTAAGAATGAGAGATATCACTTTAGCATACCGTCTTCCTAAAAAATTGCTTAGAAATCAAACCGTAGTGAAAGATGCATCTGTATTTTTTACAGGAACAGATCTTTTCATGTTTTCTAATTATACAGGCGCTGACCCAAGTGTGAACTCAAACAATGCATCCAATAGAGGTTTTGGTGGTGCAGGTATAGATTATGGCGCTTTAAGCATCCCAAGAGGTTTCAACTTTGGGTTAAAAATTCAATTATAATTCAAATTAATATACAAGTATGAAAAACCTATTTAAATTATTCATTTTAACAGCTGTTCTGATTAGTTCAGTTGGCTGTAAAAAATACCTAGATATCAACAGCGATCCGGATACACCTCAATTTCCAGATGCGTCTTCGGTATTCCCTGCAATGTTATCAGGAATACCAAGAGGAACACAATACGATGGTAGATTTATTTCAAGATATATTCAAAATTTCGGGCAAAATACCACCGATTATGTTTGGGATTTACATGGATTTCAGGGTTTCCCTGGCGCAAGTGATGCTGGTGGAGATATCTGGAGACAATGTTATTATGGCTTAGGTGCTAACCTAAATTATATCATCAAGGAAGGTGTTAAAAAAGGACAGTGGGATTATGTTGGTGCTGCCTATGCTTTAAAAGCGATGATGTTTCAGATGACGACAGATACGTATGGTGAAATTATATTTAAGGACGCATTTAAGGAAAATACATCAAGCTTCGCATTTGATTCTCAAGAAAGTGTTTATAAAGGAGTGGATTCACTTTGTAGAATTGCACTTGGTTACTTGAGCCGTACCGATTTAAGCCCCTCTAATTCAGCATTATCAAAAGGTGATTTCGTTTATACTGGAGATAAAGCCAAATGGATAAAATTCACGAATGGTTTATTAGCAAGAAATTTTCATAGACTCACGAATAAAGCCAACTATAATGCAGATTCTGTTATTTATTATGCAGACTTAGCCTTAGCATCTGGTGCTGATGATTTTTTGGTACCATTTGACGCCTCAAAAAATGATGACTCTAATTTTTTCGGAACATTTAGAGACAACCTTGGCGCGTTTAGACAAACAAAGTTTGTTGTAGCGATGTTAGATGGCACGGCATTAGCGGGTGTTTCAAATCCAGCGAATAGAGACCCAAGAATGAAACAAATGTTATCTGCTTCTGGGGATACAACAAATGGAAATGGAGGTTATAGAGGTGTTGATGCTGGATTAGGTGATCCATTAAATAGTTCAACAACAAGTGCTTTAAGGGTGGCAAGTCCATTTGGTGATGCCACTTATGGTAATCCAAGCGCTGCTCGTTTTGATCCATCAAGAGGAAAATACCTTTTCAGAGATAAAGTTGTACATCCTATCATGACTTATTCAGAAATGCAATTCATGAAAGCAGAAGCTAGTTTCATAAAGAGTGGGGCAAATGCAATTGCTTATACTGCATACTTAAACGGAATAGATGGTCATTTTAAATTTATTAATAGATCAACTTTCCCTAGAAGTAATACGCCAATGTTTACGAATGCCGCTATCACTTCTGCAGAACAAACAAGTTATACCAACTCTGCAAATGTGAAAAAGACAGCTGCGACTTTAACATTGACTGATATTATGTTACAAAAATATATTGCTTTATGGGGTTGGGGCTTTCTTGAAACATGGGTTGACATGAGAAGGTATCATTATACCGATTTAGATCCAACAACTGCTCTCCCAGTTTATAAAGGATATCAAATACCTACAAAAGTAGCTACAACAAATCCAGGAGGAAAGTTAGCAACAAGGATTAGACCAAGATATAACTCCGAGTATGTATGGAACTTCCCTCAATTAGAAGCAATTGGCGCAACCTTACCTGATTACCATGTTAAAGAAATGTGGTTCAGTCAAAGACCTTAAATAAACTATAACTAATTAAAGAAAAGAATATGACAACTATAGGTAAATTTATTTGTACACTGGCTATGATTGTATCATTTGCAGCTTGTACAAAAAATGAATTAGAAATTACTGGAGGAACTGTTCTTAACACCTCAAACGCGCAAGCAAAAATATTTTTTGTTTCTGCATATAGAGCGAATCCAACTTATCAAATTAACATTAACGATGTTAGAGTGAGTAATTTGCTTGGAGGTGCTACAAATCCAACTCCTTTCCCAGGAGGAGGTTTAAATACCGGTGGATCATCTACTGGAGATTACATAGCCGTAAATGCAGGATCATTAAAAATTTCATTTGCAATTCCAAAAGTTAATACAAATACAGATTCTGTTACACTTGCATCAAGCAATGTGGCTTTTGAAGCTGGGAAAAAGTACTCCTTATATGTAACTGATACGGCAGCTTCAACTAGCTTTGTATTGGTTGAAGATTCTTTAGTTAGAACAGATTCAGGTTTTGCAAAGTATAAATTTGTCAACTTGGTTCCAGACGGAGGCGCTGTTGACTTATATGTAGGTACAGTAAAGGTTGCGAGCAATATTGCTTATAAAGGCGTGAGCCCATCATTCACCTTGCCTATTAGCAATACTTCTGCAACATGGTCTATTAGAGCTACTGGAACTACTACAACTATTGGAGGTTCTGGTTATGCAGGAACTGTAGCTGGCACCATTGGAAATCAAAGAGTGTATACAGTGATTGCACGTGGATATAGATCCATCACAACAACCAGTGATCCGCGCTATGCTAAAATTAGTTTGATTTATAATCAATAGCATTGAGACTACTTATAAAAAATAACCCCTACATAGGGGTTATTTTTTTGCCCAAAAATTTATACATTGAGTGACAATAATTATCCAATGCAAAAACATCTAGCGCTTTTATTCATTTTATTCTATTTTACAATTCAATTAAGTGCGCAACAATGGAAGAATGTATCTGAAGCATTTGACGTTTCGCATCCGTCATTAAATGTCTATGAATGGGAGGGCAACTATCATGATAGTGCCTTTCGTGCATTTTATGTGCAAGTGGACACAAAGGACAAATCACTCCATTTAGATACAGATACAACCCTATATAGACGCTTAACCCCCATGCAGTTTTACAATCGCTTACAATCCCCATTGGTAGTGGTGAATGCCTCTTTTTTTGAGTTCAGGAATAATACCAATTTAAATATCATCGTACGGGATGGAAAAACAGTGGCCTATAATATACACAGCATAGCAGGAAAAGGTAAAGACACCCTCACCTATGCGCATGTACTTGCTTCTGCATTGGGCATGGTTAGACCTAATCAATTAGACATTGCTTATACCTATACCGACTCCGCATTGGACGAAGTTTACTTTCAGCCCAATCCAATGGGTACATTTAGAGACTCTAGCTCGATTCTGCCTATCAATCATAGTAAGTTAACTAATTTAAAGCCTTGGGATGTTCAATGGGCTGTAGGAGGTGGTCCAGTATTAATTAGAGACGGACAAATCAATATAAGTAATGATGCAGAAAAAAAATTTGCAGGCAAGGCAATCAACGATCATCATCCAAGAACAGCGATGGGTTACACGAAAGATGGCCACTTAATTATATTAGCCATACAAGGCAGGATGAAAGGTATTGCAGTAGGCGCTACCCTTGGTGAAACAGCTTCACTATTATTAAATCTTGGTTGTGTGGAAGGCATCAATTTAGACGGTGGTGGTAGTAGTTGCTTATTGGTGAACGGTAAGGAAACCATTAAACCTTCGGACCCAACTGGAGAAAGACCAGTGCCCGCTGTTTTTTATATCAAGTAATAATTCTGGTTTAATACATCAAACGATTGGATCCGCTTTTCACAAAACGATACCAACACCTTGTGCCCAAATTATATCAGTGTTTGAGCTATCTTTTTTTCAATCCACAAACTACCACCATGATTTTTATAAGTCAATGGCAGATCAATAAATATGTCTTTATGGTGATTGTGTAAATAATCTGAAAATAATTTAATTTCAAAATCATTATTGTACATTAGAAAAGCTTTTAAAATGTAGTCCTCATTCCAGTTAAAGCCTCTGAATACCCATTCTTTCGGGTATTCAAAAGGATAAAAAACATCATGAAAATGGATGATAACACCACTATTAAGTATTGGTAGAATTTCAAATAAGATATAATTTACATCACTCCCAGTTTTTGTTACATGAGTACTATCTACAAATAAAATATCGCCTGATTGAAGTTTTTTGAAAACATCTAATGAAATTAATTGAACATCTGAATCGATCACTTTTATTTTAGATTTATCAATTAGTGTCATTAATGAATGTAATCTTTCGGGATAGGGATCGATAAAAGTTAATTCAATCTGATTATTAAAAAATAATTCATTGGTATCTAGCATCACTGCTGATGAAAATCCTGATCCTATTTCAATGATTCTTTTTGGTTTACAATGTCTTATAATTGAATAAAGCACAATACCATCCGTATATGAATAAAAATCATTATCAAAATAGTACCTTAATTTACTTTCTATTTTCTCTTTAAAAGGCAACTCATTGTAGTATTTCGAAAATTCTTTAACTAGTTTTTTTTGATCCTCCGTTCTCAAATGAATGCCAGGGATCCCATCTATTTCTTTATTTTTCCAGATATCCGCTTCCCTTTCTTTTATATTTTTAATCGAAATAACTGGGGAATAGAAATGCCCATTTACAAAGGCAGAATTATAGAACCTTGTAACGAATTCTAATTTCAAACGCGCTTTTAATTTATTGATTAAATTCATAACATTACAAAACTTTGATTATGGTTGAAATTAAGAAAAAATTGCTAAATCTAGGTTTTATCCCCTCATTAGATTGCATCACGGAAACCCCCTGAATTTAATTTGAGTATATTAAGAATTAGATTGTCTAAAAAGTACCTTATCTGCATAAAAAGTTCCAAATGGTATAAGTGAAGCTAAAAAAGCCATCAACATTTTGATTATACTCCAGCGATGTAAAAATGAAACTTGAAGCAGTAAAACGATATAGAGCACAAAAAGGATTCCATGAGCCAAACCAACAATGTAATTGGGCTGGGGCATTGAAAATTTGTATTTCAAAATCATCGTAAAACCTAAAAGCAAATACGAGCAGCCTTCAATAAATGCTACAATTCGTAGTCTCCCCAATGCCGTTTTCATTAATTGATTTACCATCTTATTATAAATTAAATACTATTTAAATAAAGCAGATTCGTAATTTTAGAAAATTACCGATCCATAAAAATACGAATAAGCAAGTATATGAGAATAAAAAGCACTGCCGCGTTAAATGGCAGCTTCTTCGAGCATACGACCATTTTAATCGTTGAACACGATAAAGCAGGAACTATCGGCTTTGTAACCAATAAACCCTTTGGGAAATCGTTGCATGAACTCATTGAATTCAATCATTCTAAACCATTCCCTCTAATGGATGGTGGCCCTGTAGATAGAGATCACCTCTTTGTATTGCACAAGCGACCCGACCTCATTGATGGGGGCAAACAAATACCCAATGGTCTTTATTTGGGTGGCAATATGGAGCAAGTAATCCAAGCCATCAACGCCGGAGGCGCCAATCCACAAGAAATTCAACTTTTTATCGGTTATTGCGGATGGGATTTGGGAGAATTAGAAGCGGAGCTGGAAGAAGGAAGCTGGAGCTTCAGTTAAAATCAACCAATTTATAGGTATTCCTGGAGTTCCAAATTCTACTTTTTTGGTTTTAAGTTTTTTTGATGCTTGTTATTTTTAAAAGACAGATTGTTGTAAACTATTAATTGCAATTGACCTCTTGAAATATTTTTTTGAGTTTGAATCATATATCCAGTCTCCACCCTTATTGACTCATTTATACCAAATCCTACCCCTGCGTATAATCTGTTTCGATCAAATGGTGTCTTATTTAGATTGATAAATAATTCATTATACGCAGAAAAGTAGGTAGCGTTATTTGTAATATTTTTATTCCCTAATGGTTTTTGTACAGCAATAAAATACCTTGCTCTTAAGCCAAATTCATTGGAGAAAAATCGTTCTTCCAATCGAAATCGATGCGTAAATGAATTTGAGC
>JBIKJM010000178.1:0-3339 GCA_044360985.1 Sediminibacterium sp.
CTCAATCTTCTTTTTAATTTTAATTTTATTTTTTGAGATAAAATTTTCCATGACTAATCTAGTGCGAGAGCCCTCTTCTCTAAATAAAAAAGTGCTATCTGTTAATGATTTGTCTCCATTCGAAGGATCCGAGATTGTGTTGCCCCCAACTAAAAATAGATCGTTGCTAATTAAATCAAACTTCTCAAATTTTAAATTTTCTGGATCATGAGATATCAATGCAAAATCTATTTCATATTGTAATAAACTACTAACTACTTTACTATAATTTGTCACATCCATCGTTAAATCAACCCCGCTGTTTTGCTTCAAGTAGTCTCCCAAAAAATAAGGCATGATATATTTTCCTGTAGATACAATGGAAATTTTAAGATGCCCTGCAAGTTTATTTTTATAATTCTGTGATTTATAATTGATATTATCAATTTCATGAATAATACTTTCTGCTGCAATCGCAATTTCTTTTCCTAATCCAGTGACCTGAATTTTTTTATTGATAATTTCAATTAAAGGATAATCAAATTGATCCTGAAAATTCTTTAGTTGAATTGAAATAGCTGGCTGAGTTAGATTTAATTTTTCTGCAGTCTTTGTAATGCTTAAAGTTTCTGTCACTTTTAAGTAAATTCTAAGTTGATGTAGTGTATAGTTCATAAAATATATTTATAATTGTGATAATAAAGATAAATAAACATTAATCTAAAATTAAGTCAATTTTGTTGTTAACAGTAAAAAAAACAAAGTTTTTTTTATGAACCCCCCTCTATTTATATAAAGTTATTATGAAAAAAGTATACTCCGTTGACTTAATCAATAGTTTTTTTTCCAAACAAGATGCTACAGAATTAATACTTGGCTTGATGAATTACAAAATCGAATTGCATTCTAATAAGATGTTTTCCACACAAGTTAAATATGGAGTTGAAGATGAAGAATCAAAATATAGATTAGAACGCTTAACCGCATCCCTTGATCAAATAAAAGCATATTTAAATGAAACAGAGGATACCCATTTTAAACTTACAGCAGAGATTAAAATAGAACCTAGGTCAAAAAATAATTCATAGGATATTCATGATTACAAGTAATATTTCATTCGCTGTTAAAGCGTTGAATCAAGGAGACTTGGTAGCTATCCCTACCGAAACGGTGTATGGCTTAGCTGGAAGTGCTTTCAGTGAACATACTATCCAAAAAATTTTCCAATTAAAAAATAGGCCATTTTGTAATCCGCTCATTCTTCATACGCATTCTATGGAGGAGGTTTTAAAATTTGTGCAGCATGTACCACCTGCTGCAATGAAATTGGCTGAGGCATTTTGGCCTGGACCTTTGACATTACTTTTACCAAAAAAGTCAATTATTCCCCAAATTGTTACTGCTGGAAGTCATTTAGTGGCAGTGAGGATACCAAATCATCCTGTGACACTTTCTTTATTGAAACAATTAGATTTTCCTTTAGTAGCGCCAAGTGCAAATCCATATACCCGTATTAGTCCCACCAATTCAAAAATGGTGTATGATTATTTTGGAGAAGAACTGCCAATTATTTTAGAAGGAGATATTTGTTCAAAAGGCATTGAGTCTACGATTGTTGGTTTTCAAGAAAATACCCCTGTCATTTATAGACAAGGTGCCATTAGTGTGGATGCAATTGAATTTATCGCTGGTAAATCAACCTTACTTGCCACTATAAAAGAAAAAGTAACCACCCCTGGCATGTCGCCAATGCATTACGCTCCAAGAACAAGGTTTTATATTGTCGAAAACATAGTCGATTTTATAAATGAAAATCAGGGTTTTAAAATTGGCGCGCTTACACTTGGTAAATTAGACATCAATCAGCCAAACACAATTAGCATCAATTTATCTATAGCCGCAGATTTAGAAGAGGCTAGTACCAATTTATATAAGTCCATGTATGAATTAGACGGGATGGGACTGGACTGCATCATCATTGAGTTGTTCCCTGAAATAGGCATTGGAAAGTCCTTGAACGACAGGATTAGTAGGGCAAGTTTTAGGTAGAATTAAAAATGAATATTTAATTCAAGTTTAGCATCAAGTCCAACTTCAACCAATCGCTGTAAATTAAATAAACGTATTTCTTTAATATCATTCTCGATTTTTGAAATGTATGACTTTGTTGTGCCTAATTTTAAGGCTAGTGCTTCTTGCGTCAAGCCCTTTCTCAGCCTAGCTTCTTGAAGCATAGCCCCAAGCTTAAAGTTTTCATATCCTTTTTCAAAAGAGTCTCTTTTTTTAGTCCCAATTACGTCATAATGTTTCTCAATAAATTGATCCAGGGAAATGGTATTATTTTTCGTTTTCATAATTTAATTTTATTTGAATTGCCTTGATGATTTCATTTTTAGGCGTCTTTTGAGTTTTCTTTTGAAATCCATTTCCAATTACAACTAAATTCTCTTTATCAAAAAAGCAAAATATCCTAAAAATATCAGAACCAGTTTGAATTCTTATTTCATATATACCATCTGTTCCTTTTATACGCTTTAAATAAATAGAAGGAACAACTTCAATATCTTCAATTAATCGAATAGTCCAAAGTATTTTTTCTTTGACTCTATTATTTTGTTGTAAAAAAAATTTCTCAAAATAATTCTTGTAAAAGATAGCGGTTCTGAATTTCTTATTTGTACTCAATTTCAAAGTTAGTTTAAGTTGCCCAAAAGGGCAACTATTTTATTATTAGTTTTTCAGTGTCTATATTAATAAATAAGTAAACTTGCGATTTGAGTATAAATACGCTAGAGACGGGAGTGTCGGCTTTGCCGTCATCCCAAATGGGCTCCTTACCCAAAGCCTTCCAAACAAACGCGAAGCGTTTGTTTGGCTTTTTTAATGCTCCCCAACTCTCGAAAGCGAGCTTTCGTCGTTGTGTCGCATTAAAAAAGCCTCTCACTTTGTGAGAGGCTTTGTAGAGCGTACGGGATTCGAACCCGTATTACCTCCGTGAAAGGGAGGTGACCTAACCCTTAGTCGAACGCTCCATGGTCATCTAGGTTATTAGGGTCGCAAAAATAGGTCGCAAAGGCTTTACTGCCAAACAATTTGGTCATTTTTTTGATGATTTTTGAAATTAGACCTTCAAGCTGCTTGGCTTCTGCAAAGGTTTGTGTCCATATCAATCTTACAAGCTTTGTCGTAATCCTTGTCAATAGGGACTCCATGCTGCTTATTTAAGATATTTTTTTAGTCCTTTTTTTAAAAGGATTGTATCTTCGCATCTCTATTAATAAATAAATCGAATACAATGAGTTCAGTAAAAGTGGCAATCAACGGTTTTGGACGTATCGGACGTTTAGTTTTCCGTCAAAT
>JBIKJM010000179.1:0-3308 GCA_044360985.1 Sediminibacterium sp.
CAAGGCAGACAACCAAAAAAGCATTGGCGGTTTATCTAAATAATCTTTACCGAGATCGTAAATTTGTAGAAAGCTATTTCGTTCTAGCATTTCTCTACTGATGGATGCATATTGCGATGCATCTATATCCATTAATGGAATATTCAAAACTCCGATTAAATGAACACCTAAAATAGTAATTAAAAAAAGCCAGAATGTATTTTTATTCATTTTTATTAATTAGCGTAATTCCATTGGACCTGCCCATTTTAAATAAGCTTTTGCCATACCATACCCTGATACCAATCCTATGATGGCTCCTCCAATGATATCTAGAGGATAATGTACACCAACATAGACTTGTGCAAAGGCAATAATACCGGCCCAAACAAAAAAGAATCTTGTATAGCGTTGTTGAGCAACTCCCCAGGTGATGAAAATAAACATAGCGAGTCCAAAATGATTGGCAGCATGTGATGAAGTAAAACTAAATCCACCAGAACAATGGTCTAATAACAATCTAGTTTTTCCAAATAATGAAGGATCATTACAAGGTCTCAATCGATGAAAAAAAGGCTTAAATACACTACTACTTATTTGATCTGTCAACCCTACATTGATCAATGCAAACAAAAGCCATTTCAAAGTTTTCCAACCAATTTTGTAGACCAACCAGATCAACAATCCAATATACAAAGGCACCCAATTATTGGAATGCCTGGTCCAAGGCAGGACATTGTCCAATAGAGGATGGTGCCAGACTCCATTGATTTGGTGAAACAATGCCTGATCGATGTCCTTAATTTGTTGAAAAATACTTAGCCCCATGCCGTAAAGATACATGGAATGGAAAAATTTAAAGTAAATTTGCTGACCGATTTATTTTAATATATAGCTATGTCATTAATCAAGAGCATTTCAGGATTTAGAGGCACCATTGGTGGTCGTCCAAACGATAACCTAACGCCAATTGATATTGTCAAATTTGCATCTGCATATGGTACCTGGTTGATCAGAAAATCAGCTGGAAAAAAGAAAGTGATTGTAGGTCGTGATGGAAGAATGAGTGGACTCATGGTAGAAGCCTTGGTAGAGCAAAGTTTATTGGCCTTAGGTATCGATGTGGTGCATTTAGGATTAAGTACCACGCCTACTGTTGAAATGGCTGTGGTATTTGAAAATGCGGATGGTGGGATTATTTTGACAGCAAGTCATAATCCAAAAGAATGGAATGCGCTGAAATTATTAAATGAGAAAGGCGAATTTGTAAGTGGTGAAGAAGGCAAAACTATTTTAGCTTTAGCAGAACAAGAAGATTTTGTATACGCCCCTGTAGATGCCATGGGAGCATTGATTGGGGATGATAATAGTTTATCAAAACATATTCAAGCAATATTAGACCATCCATTGGTAGATATTTACGCCATTAAGAAAGCGAATTTTAAAGTAGTGGTAGACGCCATCAATAGTTCTGGTGCATTTACTGTTCCTGCATTATTAAAAGCAATCGGCGTGGATGACATTTTAGTATTGAATGCGGAAATGACAGGAGATTTTGCACATAACCCAGAGCCTTTAAAAGAACACTTAACCGAACTTTGCGATACAGTTGTCAAAGAAAAAGCACATCTAGGTATTGCGGTTGATCCTGATGTGGATCGTTTATGTTTTGTAAGCGAGGACGGTAATTTATTTGGCGAAGAATACACTTTGGTTGCCATTGCAGATTATATTTTACAATATACAAAAGGCGCTACCGTAAGTAATTTATCTTCTACTAGGGCATTAAGAGACGTCACCGAGCAACACGGTTGCACTTATTTTGCAAGTGCTGTAGGCGAAGTAAATGTGGTTGCAAAAATGAAAGCAGAAAAAGCGGTGATTGGTGGAGAAGGCAATGGTGGTATCATTGTGCCGGATTTGCATTATGGTAGAGATGCATTAATTGGTATTGCATTGTTCTTGTCGCATCTTGCAAAAGCAGATAAAACCTGTTCTAGTTTGAGGGCTGGCTACCCTGCTTATTTTATGAGCAAGAAAAAGATGGACCTGAATGGAAGCCTTTCACTGTCGACCATTCTTGAAAAAATAAAAAATGAATTTTCGGCATATCCAATGAATGATGTGGATGGATTGAAGATAGACTTTGAAAACGAATGGGTGCACTTAAGATCAAGCAACACAGAACCAATTATGCGCATTTATACTGAAGCAAAAACACAGGCAGCTGCAGATGCATTAGCGGATAAAATTATTCAGCTGATCCTTAAAATTCAGTAATTTAGCAATCATGCAGAGAATTTATTTTGACAATGCAGCTACAACCTCGCTTGCACCTGAAGTGCTTGAAGCGATGATGCCTTATTTGACTGAAAAATTTGGTAATCCTTCCTCCATTTATAGTTATGGCAGAGAAACAAGATTGGCCATTGAACAAGCCAGAAAATCAGTCGCAAAAAACTTAGGTGCCAAGCCCGCTGAAATATTTTTTACAAGTGGTGGTACAGAAAGCAGCAATACTGTTTTAAATGCTGCCATCACTGATCTAGGTTGTACCCATATCATTAGCTCTCCAATCGAACACCATGCCACTTTACATACAGTAACGCATTTAGCAAAACTGCACAATCTACAATTAAGCTTTGTTCAAATATTGCCTAATGGTCATATTGATATGGATCATTTAGCGGGATTACTTGCTGCTTCAAATGAAAAAACAATCGTAACCATCATGCATGCCAATAATGAAATTGGAAACATGATTGATATGAAAGCTGTAGGACAACTTTGTAGACAATATCATGCTTATTTTCATAGTGATACGGTACAGACAGTAGGTCATTTCCCTTTTGAATTAAGCCAACTCCCTGTTGATTTTATCACTGGAGCTGGTCATAAATTTCACGGACCTAAGGGCGTAGGTATTTTATATATCAACGAAAATGTAAAAATTAGTCCCTTGGTACATGGCGGCTCTCAAGAGCGCAATATGCGCGCAGGTACAGAAAACTTATACGGGATTGTTGGTTTTGCAAAAGCACTTGAATTGGCTACAGAAAAATACCAAGAAGACCGTCAGTTCATTGAATCTTTGAAGCAGTACTTGCATGATCAATTAGTTGCAAAAATTCCTACTGTGCATTTTAATGGAGACCCATTTGGAAATAGTTTGTACAATTTACTAAGTGTCAACTTCCCGAAAAATGAGAAAACAGAAATGATCTTGTTTAATTTAGACATGCATCATATTTGTGCGAGTGGCGGAAGCGCCTGCTCAAGTGGCGCACAGCAAGGATCACATGTCATCAATACGCTAAATAAAGGCTCAG
>JBIKJM010000180.1:0-3300 GCA_044360985.1 Sediminibacterium sp.
AGCATATTGCAGCAGATGCAGTAGCTGGAACTGTTTGGGCAACTGTTCAAACACAATTAAAATTATTTGTAGAATCCATTTTAGGATTAAAAGTA
Organism: Sediminibacterium sp.; assembly: GCA_044360985.1. Taxonomy (GTDB): domain Bacteria; phylum Bacteroidota; class Bacteroidia; order Chitinophagales; family Chitinophagaceae; genus Sediminibacterium. The sequence continues at coordinate 96 of JBIKJM010000180.1, forward strand.
GATCAGGGCGCCAATCGCCAACAATTGAATGGCGTGGTAGAGTTATTGATTGAAATCAGAAAACAAGCAAAGGACAATAAAGATTTTGCGACCAGCGATAAAATCAGGAATCAGTTGGCTGACATGGGTATTCAGTTGAAGGATGAGAAAGATGGAAGCATGAGTTATAGCTTCTAGGATTAGTCTAATGACTACTCTCAATGGTCGCCCTAATGATCACAATCATCTTCATGCGCGTGGTTATGCATTCTGCAACTATTGTGGTTATTGATATGCGCGATGATGATAAAAAATGCAGCAGGGAACAATAAGAATAATTCAATTTCTCTAAAGACCATTCTACAAAACATCAATCCTATCCCTATACTAAATAAGATGATTGGCTTAAAGCTGTGGTGGTGTTTTTTATAACCATGGTATAATGAATAGGCGCCAATCCCGAAAGAAAGCAGGATCATCCCAAACTCAAAATTTGGATTGTGTAATACATTGATGCCTAATAAAGGAAGGCTGCTAAAAAATAAGGGCAGCAAAGCACAATGAATGGCACATGCCAAAGAGGCTCCTACTCCAATTGCGTCCCAATTCCAATTTTTAAACATAATGCAAAGCTAAGTCAATACCCTGAAAATAATAGTAACTTTGTGACGCATTTAAAGCAAATCAAGATGTCCAAGAAATCACTTATTTACCTCGCATTTTTCGCAGTCCTTCTTACGGGATTTTATTATTTTTTATTTAGGGGAACCGACAATTGGAAAGTGAAAATGCCTGTTTTAAGCTATGTACAACCCTTTTCATTTACCAATCAGGATGGGAAACAAGTGACAGAAAAAGTGTTACAAAACAAAATCACTGTTGTAGAATACTTTTTCACCACTTGCAAGGGCATCTGTCCAAAGCTGAATAAAAACATGAAAGAGATTTACTTAGTGTATAAAGACAATCCTGACTTTCAAATCCTCTCTCATACTTGTAATCCAGAAACAGATTCTGTACCAGTATTAAAACATTATGCAGACTCTTTAGAAGTAAATACTGCTCAATGGATTTTCCTAACTGGCCGAAAAGATAGTCTCTACCAAATGGCCCGCGGTTCTTATTTATTAGATGATCCAAAAAACAATGTGGTTAAAATAGAAGATCAATTTATCCATACACAGTTTTTTGCACTAGTGGACAGAAACGGTAAAGTGCGCGGAAAAATTTATGATGGACTAAAGACCTTAGAAGTAGAACAATTAAAAGTGGACATTGGCAGGTTGATGAAAGAATAGTGGTTTATCAAAATGAAATAAACAGGTTAAATATATTGAAATGATTTTTGTAACAGGCGCAAGCGGTTTAGTGGGATCACATTTAATTCAATCTTTATTAAGTAAAGGAAAAAAAGTGCGCGCCCTGTATCGTCAAGCTGTGCCTGTCTTTGCGGGATCCGAACACTGCGAGTGGATCCAAGGAGATATCTTAGATCCTATTGGTTTAACGGAGGCGTTAACAGGGGTGGACTATGTGTATCATTGCGCTGCGATTGTTTCTTTTGCACCAGGTGCAGCTGCAAAAATGTTACAATCCAATGTAGAGGGAACAGCCAATGTGGTGAATGCATGTTTGGAGCAAAAAATAAAAAAATTAATTTTTGTAAGTTCGGTTGCTGCATTAGGAAGAATAAGAGAAAGCGAAGCGATAGACGAGTCCATGCACTGGACCCCAGCTACAAGTAATAGTGTGTATGGACAATCAAAATATTTAGCAGAATTAGAAGTTTGGAGAGCAATGGAAGAGGGACTGCCTATGGCGATTGTGAATCCGGTGATTATATTAGGAGCAGGAGATTGGAACAATGGTTCCTCTGGCATTTTTAAATCGTCTTACAATGAGTTCCCTTGGTATACAAGTGGCATGAGTGGTTTTGTAGATGTATTGGACGTAGTGGACGCCATGCAAATATTAATGGAGAGTAATGTGGTGGGACAGCGCTATGTATTGAGTGCAGAGAACATACATTATAGAGACATTTTTAATGCCATTGCCAAAGCATTTAATAAAAGATTACCTCATAAAAAAGTAACTCCATTTTTAGCAGGAATTGTTTGGAGATTAGAAGCTGTCAAGGGTATGATCACAGGCAAAGCGCCATTATTAACCAAGGAAACAGCAGCCACAGCGCAGGCAATTGTAAGGTTTAACAATCAAAAATTCTTGAATGCGTTTCCAAGTTTTCAATATCGGAATATAGATGCTACTATTATAAGAGTCGCTAAGGAGTTAAAAGCAATCCACCAACTACCTTAATCTTCCATCATTTTTTTCCAAAGTGCAGGGATTCTTCTAATCCATACATACTCCCTTCGCTTCACAGCCGCATCTTCTGCAGGAAAGCCTAGGTATGTTTTATTACCTTCTATTGAATTAACCACGCCCGACTGACCAAGCACCACGGCATTTTCGCCAATCGTTAAAGTTTTATTTACACCAACCTGCCCCCAAATGGTCACACCCGATTTAATTTTTACACCTCCAGCAATACCCACCTGAGCAGCGATTAAGCAATTTGCTTCTAATTGGGTATCATGACCAATATGCACCATATTGTCTAGCTTAGATCCCATACCAATAATGGTATCACCACTCACGCCACGGTCAATGGTACAACCTGCTCCAATTTCGGCCCTATCTTCAATAATCACACGACCACAACTTGGCATTTTTACATACCAAGCGGGTCTATTTTTTTTAGTATTATAATAGAATGCATCTGATCCAATTACAGCATTAGATTGTATGATGACATGGTCTCCAATCACAGTATCTGCTAAAATTATGACACCAGGATGAATGATACAATGGTCTCCAATTTGCACATTATGACCAATAAAAACATTTGGCATCACCACACTGTTTGAACCTATTTTTAAGTCAGAACTAATTGATTCTGTGCTTATTTTAAATGGTTTAAAGTGATGAACGAGTTTTGCATAGGCGTCAAAAGGGGCATCACAATACAATAAAGTTTTTCCTTCAGGTAGCGCCACATCTTTACTATTAATGATAATACAAGTGGCAGCACTATTGATGCAAGTAGCATAATATTTTGGATGATCTACAAAGACAATATCACCATTTTCAACTTGATGAATTTCATTGATTCCTGTGATAAAATTTTGATCATTACCAATGATTTCTGCATTTGTAAATTCAGATA
>JBIKJM010000181.1:0-3278 GCA_044360985.1 Sediminibacterium sp.
TAGGCGGTTGAGCGGTGCGATGTGAGTAGCCTGCCACTTTTTTATATTTTTATATAAAAAAGTGGCCTTAATTTTAAACTATAAACCTACCATATGAAATTTTTTATTGACACAGGCAATTTAGCACAAATTAAAGAAGCCAATGATCTAGGCATCTTAGACGGTGTTACAACCAATCCATCTTTAATGGCTCAAGTGGGCGTAAAAGGAGAGGAAGCCATTGCCGCACATTACAAGGCAATCTGTGAATTAGTAGAAGGGGATATTAGCGCAGAAGTATTGTCTACAGACTTTGCAACGATGGTAGAAGAAGGTAAAAAATTAGCTGCTATTCATAAAAATATTGTGGTGAAAGTACCTATGATTAAAGACGGTATCAAAGCCATTAAGTGGTTTACTGACAATGGTATCCGTACCAATTGTACATTGGTATTTTCTGCAGGCCAAGCAATCTTAGCTGCAAAAGCAGGCGCAACTTATGTCTCTCCATTTATTGGAAGAATCGATGATAGTTCTTGGGATGGGATGGAATTAATTGGTCAAATTCGTCATATTTATGATGTTCAAGGTTTCCAAACTCAAATTTTAGCAGCATCTATTCGTAACGCTTTACATATTGTGAAAGCTGCTGAAGCTGGAGCAGATGTTTGTACTTGTCCATTGGACTCCATCTTAGGATTATTGAAACATCCATTAACGGATATAGGACTTGCTAAGTTTTTGGAAGACGCTAAGAAGATGTAAATTCTTTCAAGTCATTTCAATTACAAAAAATATTTCTTAGAAAAATTTCTAAAGAGCAATCAAATACTTGATATTTGATTGCTCTTTTTTGTATAAAAAAATTTTATACGCTACGAATTTTTTCTATGTTATATCATTGACTCATTAATTCTATTATATTTAAGTTAGTAAATAATCTATATTATAAATTAATTAGATTTTTTTTAATTTAAATAAAAATCAAATGCCATTACATTTTGAAATCTTTAATCAATTTCTTAGGAAATACGTAGAATTTACCGATGCAGAATTAACAGATTTTAATAATAAGTGTTCTAGAGTAGCATTCTCAAAAGGCGCTTTGGTAATGAAAGCAGGGCAAGTACAAAAGAACCTTTATTTTATCACTGAGGGGATTGTTAAAAATTTTATTGAATTAGATAATGGTGATCATAAAATACACAATTTCAGATCGGAGAACATGACAGTAACTGGTTATGCTTTTTATAATTATGCAGATAAACTTAAGGCTTTAGTGAATGTAGATTGTCTAGAGGATTGCGTTTTAATTCAAGTGCCAATAGAAGCGATCAATTATGTAATCAATCATGTTAAATTAGGAGACCGATTAGGAAGATATTTAGCAGAAGCGCATATTATACAAATGCTTGAATATGTATTAGAAAGAGATACAAAATCTGTTATAGACAGACTCGATAAACTAGATCAAAATTTTCCAAATATACACCAACGTGTCCCACAGTATATGATTGCTTCTTATTTAGGGATCACTCCTGTTCATTTGTCCAATTTGAAAAAGAAAAGAAAGCTGACTAAGAAATAATTTCCTTGAACTTAGTTATTGATGTTTAAGCGCTTCCCGCTTGGATAAATTTGAAAGTTGAGGGTGTGTTTTGACAAATTGAATCACCCACTTTGCATCTGTATAGGCATATGCACGCAATGCCCAACCAATGGCTTTTTGGATAAAAAATTCTTTATCAAGTTCGCAATGTTCTATGTATTTAGTGAGCAGGGTCGTATTGGTCTTTTTCTTATAGGTTAGTTGAAAAAGAAGACTCATTCTTTGAAGCCATTTGTTTGAAGATTGATTCCATTTTGAAGTTGTTAATTCAATTTCATCCGGAAACTGTATAAAAAATTTACTGATCACAAATGAATTTAAACTATCCACAGAATCCCACCAGCTTTGATGGGTGACCATCCATTCAATCAATGGTATTGTTTTTTTAGACCAAATTTTATGATGGTGCCCTAGAAGTTCAATGGCAAAATAATGGATTTCTCTTTGAGGCTCAGCAAAGCATTCCTTAATCAAACGACTTAGTTCATTATGATCTTTAATGGGAGTTGTTTTGTAAAAATCCTTGCATATTTTTCGTCTAAGTGGTGTTTTGATTCCGTAGAATTCAAACTGATTCAATAAATATGCTTTTGCCCCTTTTGCAATGGTAGCATCTGCATTTGCAGCATATATTATTTTAATTTTTGTTAAATAGATATGCGCCATAAAGATTGAATAAGCAATTAAAAAATTTCAAAGGGTTGAAAAATATAGATTTAAACGCCTACAACTCTTTTATTAAATGCACTATTCCTAGCCGCTTCTAATACGCGAATGATATTCGTGCCCTCTTTTGCTGAGGTAGGAACTGGGCCATTATTTAAAATAGCATCCGCCATTTTTTCATAAAATACACCGTAATTGCCAGGTATACTTGGGATCACTTTATTGGTAATAATGCCGTTCATATCTGTATATAGTGTACCATAATCTTCCGTGGCTTCGTTGCCCCAATTTGGGCTATTTGGTTTTTTACCAGCAATTAAATCTGCTTCTTGTATGTCCGATCTTCTCTTAATGAAGCAACCCTTGGTACCATAAATTTTATAGCCTGGGCTTTCAGTCATAAACAACATGCCGCTCGTTAAAGTAATACGATGTGAAGGGTAGTAAAGGATCAATGTAAAATAGTCGTCGATTATGGATACTTTTCTGGTGATTCGAATGTCTGCAAAAACAGCTAGTGGCATACCTGATAATAAAATGGCTTGATCTACTAAATGCGGTCCAAGATCATACAATAATCCAGCACCCGGAGTCACTGACTCTTTATGTTTTTTGGGACTCAATGTGGTTCTATACCTTTCAAATGAAATTTGTACATCTTGTAAAACGCCAATTTCATCTTCTTGAATTAGTTTTTGTATGGTAAGAAAGTCTGCATCATAACGTCTATTTTGGTAAACTGCTAATTTCAGTCCTTTGTTTGTAGCTAGTGCATCTAATTCCTCAGCTTCTTTTGCAGTTACTGTAAATGCTTTTTCTACCACCACATGTTTGCCAGCAAGTAGTGCACTTTTTGCATACACAAAATGGGTGTCATTAGGGCTATTGACAACTACTAAATCGATGGAAGCATCCGCAAGTAATTCCTCGTAACTAGCAAATGATTTTGTACCAGGGTAGGCGGCTTCAATATTTTTAGTTGAACGCTCCCAACTCCCAACTAAATTAAAGTTAGGATTGCTTG
>JBIKJM010000182.1:0-3233 GCA_044360985.1 Sediminibacterium sp.
AACCCATCTTACCAGTAAAAGATACTATTTTGCCTGAATTTGATAGAGTGAGTGTAGATATATGGAACTACAATGAGGCCATTCTTCAATCTACTCAATTGAAAAGTCTTGAGACAAGTTTAAAAGCTACAGAAGCTATCATTTATAGACCTTCAAACAATCAATTTACCTATTTAGGAAAAATAAATGATCGTCAAATACAAATGACAATGGAAGGCGATGGACAAGTCGCGATTGCTAATATTGATTCTAACTTCACCATTTCTAGTCAATGGGAGGGTTATGGCAAAAGAGATTTATATGTATTGAATACGATGACAGGTCAAAAACAATTAATTCAAAAAGGTTTAAAGGGCAGTTTAGTGACGCCATCCTATGATGGAAGCTTAGTGGTATTCTATGATGAAATTTCAAAACAATTTAAGTCTTTCAATACGACCACTTTGCAGACTATGCAAATTGCAAAAGATATCCAATTCCCTTTATATGACGAGGACAATGACGTGCCTGATGAACCTAATGCATATGGTATAGCGATGTGGATGGACAATCATAAAAGTTTTATCCTCTACGATCGTTATGATCTTTGGTTGGTAGACGCCACTGGTTTAAATGCCTCTCAACTTTTAACTAAAGGCCGCACATCTAAAAAAGAATATCGTTTTGTAAACATTGATGCAGATAAAAAAGTCATTGGATTTAAAGATCAAATCTTATTAAAAGTGTACAGTGAAATTAATAAATCCGAAGGGCTGTCAATTTTAGATTTAGGCAATAAAACTGTATTTACCATCACAGAACAACCAATGCATTTCACAACGATCGTTGGTTCAAAAAAATCGAATCAATTGATTGTGATGCAAGAAGATGAAAAAAATGCTGCAAATATTTTTCCATATACTTTCTCACAAGATAAGCAAACACCAGTTGCTTTAACTGCTATCAATCCACAACAAGCGAATTACAATTGGATCCAATCACAATTGGTAAAATGGAAAGCATACACAGGTAGAACTGCTGAAGGTGTTTTATACTTACCAGAAGATTTTGATGCTAAAAAGAAGTATCCAATGATTGTTTATTTTTATGAAAGAAACAATCAAACCCTTCACAATTATTTAGCGCCGTCACCAACACCATCTAGATTGAATATTCCATTCTTTGTTAGTCGTGGCTATGTGGTATTTGTACCAGATATTTGGTACAAAAAAGGTTATCCTGGTCAAGGTGCATATGATTATATTGTGAGTGGTACTAGAGCAATGGTACAAAAAGGATTTATTGATAGTACTAGAATTGGACTACAAGGTCAAAGTTGGGGTGGGTATCAAATTGCATATTTAATTACAAAAACAAATTTATATGCTGCAGCATGGGCTGGTGCTCCAGTAGTTAATATGACGAGTGCTTATGGTGGTATTCGATGGGGTCCTGGAATCAACAGACAATTTCAATATGAAAAAACACAAAGTAGAATAGGCGCAAATTTATGGGAGCGTCCAGATTTATACATAAAAAATTCACCTTTGTTTGAATTAAATAAAGTTAAAACACCTATCGTTATTATGAGTAATGATGCTGATGATGCGGTGCCTTGGTATCAAGGCATTGAAATGTTTACCGCAATGCGCAGATTGGCGAAACCAATTTGGATGCTGGTGTATAATAATGAAGCACATAATTTAGTGGAAAGAAAAAATAGAAAAGATATACAAATTAGAGAACAACAGTTTTTTGACCATTATTTAAAAGGTGCGCCAATGCCAATTTGGATGTCCAAAGGGGTGCCTGCCATCATGAAAGGAAGAGACTTAGGATTAGGGTTGTAATTAATACATCATTTTAACTCATACCTAATTACAAAAAAAATAAAGCCCCAAATTGGGGCTTTATTTTTTATAGATTTCTTTTAATTACACATATTGAAACCATTGTCTATTTTGATCCCATTGTTCAAATGACTTCGCTACAGCAGACAAGAAGCTAGAACCCATCGCGCCATCTACAATTCTATGATCATAGCTCATTGATAAGTACATCATATGACGAACGAGTATGGCATCTCCCGAAGGGGTTTCAATCACTACTGGACGTTTTTTAATGGCACCTAATGCTAATATAGCAACTTGGGGTTGTGGAATAATCGGTGTGCCCATAATGGATCCAAATGTACCTACATTTGTTACTGTAAAAGTACCTCCTTGCGTGTCCTGAGGTTTTAATTGATTGTTTCTAGCCGCATTTGCTAAATTATTAACTGCTTTACTCAATCCAACTATACTTAATTGGTTCGCTCCTTTAATTACTGGTACAATTAAGTTGCCAGAAGGTAGGGCAGTCGCCATACCAATATTGATGTCTTTCTTTAAAATAATATTATCTCCTTGTAAACTACAATTGATGTATGGGAATTGCTCTAACACTTTTGCAATACACTCCATAAACATTGGCGTAAAAGTTAACTTAGTACCTTCTCTTTTTTCAAATAGTTGTTTCACTTTTTCTCTCCATACAACCATATTGGTTACATCTGCTTCTACAAAAGATGTAACATGCGGACTTGTTTGAACGCTTTCAACCATATGCTTGGCAATGAGCTTACGCATACGATCCATTTCTATTATTTCTGTATTCCCAGTAACGATCACTTCATCTGGGTTAGCAAATTTACCGGCACCGTTTGATGAGCTAAATCCATGATCTACAGGTGGGAAAGTATTGGAACTAGTTGAATTGTTTGTACTCACTGGCGCAGATGTGGATACACTACTCATAACAGGTTGAGCAACTATGGTTGGTTGAACATGTCCTGCTTTTTTCTGAGCAACATAGTTTAATATATCTTTTTTAGAAACACGTCCTTGACTTCCAGTGCCAGGAATATGTTGCAATTCATTTAAACTAATCCCTTCGTTTTGTGCAATATTTAAAACCAATGGAGAAAAGAAGCGCGCTTCGTTCGAATTTTCTTGTTGTATTTCAATCGTTGAAGTAGTAGGTGTAAAAGGGACTTCTTCTACAACAACTGATTCTGGAACAATTGGTTCTGAAACTGGCGCAATAGTTGATGGTTCCTGAATCTTTTCAGTTGAAGGTGTTCCAGTGAAACTTCCACTTGTTTGTATTCTTGCAATAACTGTTCCAATAGGAACTACAGCATTGACTTCAAATAAAATTTCTGTAATAGTACCTGCAGTACTTGAAGGTATTTCGCTATCTACTTTATCTGTAGC
>JBIKJM010000020.1:0-10302 GCA_044360985.1 Sediminibacterium sp.
TACTTGAATAAAAAGCCGATTCATATTCTAATCCTGTAGATAAACCAAAAGAGCCTTTTTCTAATTCTGAAGCTAAAATCGATTTCATTTGGTCTATCTCCTTTGCAGTTGCGTTGCGATACAAATCATTTTCACCCATCGCAATTTCACGAAGGCTAGACTGTCCTGTATAAGTTGCTACATTGGACACTACAGGATTCATTTGCATCCATTTTGTCAAGCTATCCATTGGATAACCATTTCCATCCTGTCCAATCACAATTGTTGTAATGCCTTGGCTTGAGGTGGATAACCCTGCTCTATTTTTATTGAGGTCTCCAAAATGATGACTATGCGAATCTATAAAACCAGGCGCTAACACTTTCCCCTTACCGTCTATGATTTGATCCATTTTATTAGGCTTCAAATTGCCAATGGCCACAATCTTATTGCCAACAATTCTTACAGATGCATTAACAGCGGGTTTACCTGTACCATCCACTAATTGAATATTGGTAATGATGGTTCCTGGCTGAGCGAGCACTGCAAGATTTAAAGCAAATGCCAAGATGGTTAAAATCAATTGTTTAAATTTGACCATACAGATTGTGTTTGTTCAAATTTACCAAATTTTAGTCCAATGAAATCAGAATTTATTTCAGTTCATAAGTCTCATGTAATTCAGGCACAATCACATCTTTAAACCCTTTTTTTCTGAGCCTTTCCGCAAAATGATCCTGCACTTCTGCTTCACCATGTACAATATACACTTGTTTAACTGCTGACGGATTTTGGCAAGCCAAAAACTGCATTAGGTCTTCGTAATCTCCATGTGCACTCATACTTTTGATAGATCCAATTTGACACCTTACTTCAAATGGCTCTCCATAAATGCGCACTTCTTTAGCGCCATTCATTAAACGGCCACCAAGGGATCGAGGTTCACAATAGCCCACCATTAAGATGGTATTTTTTTTACTACTTATATTATTCTTGATATGATGTTTTACCCTGCCTGCGTCTGCCATGCCCGAGGCCGAGATAATTACTTTTGGATGCATGTCTTCGTTCAATGCCTTACTCTCATGCACCGATTTAATATATCTTAAGCCTTCAAAGTCAAATGGATCATCGTCTACTTCTAAAATTCTTTGTATTTTTTTATTATAGTATTTAGGAAATTTTTTGAGCATTTCTGTGGCTTCCATACTCAAAGGACTGTCTACATAAATTGGGATATGCGGTAAGCGCTTTTCAAGAGAGAGCTGATTGAGTTCAAATAAAATTTCTTGGGTTCTGCCAACACTAAAAGCAGGAATAATTAAATTACCTTTTTGTTCTACGCAAGTAGATTGAATCCATTTTAATAAATCATCTGGGGTTGTGTGGATTAGGTCATGTAATTTGTCCCCGTAAGTACTTTCAATAATGATAAAATCTGCAGCTGGAAAATTTGCAGGGGATCTTAAAATCATATCTCGATACCTGCCTATATCCCCACTAAAAGTAAGGGTCTGTATTGTTTTATTTTCCTTGATTTTTAGGTTGACTGCAGCACTTCCAATAATATGCCCTGCTTCTGTAAACAATAATTCAACCTGTTCGGAAATGGTATAAGGCTTATCGTATTCGACACTTTGCAACATTGGAAGCAACAAATTCACATCGTCAATCGTGTATAAGGGTTCCACCTGCGGCATCCCCTCTCTAGCCAATCTTTTATTTTTATATTTTGCGTCATCCCTTTGGATCATGGCAGAATCTTCTAATAAAATTTCGGTCAATGCTTTGGTGGCTGGTGTGCAGTAAATTTTTCCCCTGAAGCCTTCTGCCGCTAATTTTGGTAATAGTCCTGTATGGTCTATATGTGCGTGGGATAAAATGACATAATTGATGGTCTTTGCATCAAAGCCAAACTGAGCATTATAGGAATCTGTATCTCGACCCATTCCTTGAAACAAACCACAGTCAAGCAAAAAATTTTCGCCACTTGCTAATTGAACTAAATGTTTTGAACCTGTAACCGTACGAGCAGCTCCGTGAAAACTTATTTTCATGCAATTGTATTTGTACTAAAGTTACTATTATAATGCGATGGCAGCAACGATATAATCTGCAATTAAAATTAGGATACAACTAACCACTACAGACTTTGTTCCAGACTTACCAATTTCCAATGCACCACCTTTTACATAGTATCCATAAAAGGAAGGAACAGTGCTAATGATAATTGCGAAAATAAACGATTTATAAAAACTAATATTGATATAGTGCACCACAAAATCTTTTCGAATTCCAGTGATAAAAACTTCGGCAGGTACCACATTGGACCAGCTTCCAACGATATACCCACCCCAGATACCAATGACTGCAGAGATCCCCACCAATAATGGAACAGTTGTAATGGCCCCAAGTATTTTTGGAAGGATCAAGTAATTTTTAGTATTAATACCCATAATTTCCAATGCGTCTATTTGCTCACTAACACGCATATTGCCTAATTCACTAGCAATTTTACTGCCTACCACGCCTGCTAAAACAATACATAAAAAAGTAGGTGCAAATTCCAATAAAATACTATCTCTAACAATGATTCCAATCGTAGACAATGGTACCAATGGACTTACCAATTGAGAGGCTGTTTGAACAGTGGTTACCGCTCCTAAGAAAAAAGAAATAATGACTACAATGGGTAAAGACCCTATACCAATATCCACACATTGCCTGATATACTCCTTCCAAAACATACGTTTATTTTCGGTTGCAGTAAACATGCCCTTGAGCATCATTAGGTACTTACCAAATAGGGTAAAAAAATTCATTGGCTTATTTTAACTATTTCTTTTTCTTCTTTAATTTCTTCCACCAGCTTGTTCTTTCCACTTCTGTAGCCGTATCTATTCTTGTTTTCAATTGTGCATCCACCACTGCCACAGTAGCCATATTGATGATATTGCGCACACTTGAACCTAATTGCAACACATTGACTGGCTTTTTTAAACCTAATAAGACTGGACCAATAACATCAATCCCGCCAATCTCTTTTAATAAATGATAGGCGATGTTGCCTGCTGATAAATTTGGAAAAATCAACACGTTCACGTCTGCATCTGCAAGATCGCTAAATGGATAATTTTCTTTTAATATTTCTTTATTAAATGCAAGCATGCCCTGCATTTCTCCATCCACAATTAAAGATGGATTTCTTTGCTTTACAATTTTAGACGCTTCTGCTACCAGTCTTGCTTCTGGTGTATCACTGCTTCCAAAGTTAGAATAACTTAACATTGCCACGCGAGGCTCCATATTAAAATTTCTTACTTCTTTGGCTACTAGTAAAGTAATATCAGCCAACTCTTCGGCTGTTGGGCTAATGTTCACGGTGGTATCTGCTAAGAACAATGGGCCTTTCTTTGTTAAAAGGATATACATTCCGGCAATCTTTTTCACACCTTCATCCACTCCAATAATTTGTAAGGCTGGCTTAATACCATCTGCATAATTACGTGTAAGGCCAGACAACATAGAGTCTGCTTCACCCGTTTCTACCATCATCGCACCAAAATAATTTTGTGTGCGCATTAATTTTTGGCTCTCATATTTATTGATACCCTTGCGTTGTCTTTTTTGGAATAACAATGAACCAAAGAACTCACGCTTCGCTTCCATTTCATCGCTTCTTACATCAATGATTGGTAAATCGTCAATGTCAATATTATTTTCAGCGGCAATATTTTTAATTCTAGCTTCATTACCCAATAAAATTGGATAAGCAATGCCATCATCATAAATGATACTCGCCGCTTTTAACACTTTAATATTTTCTGCATCTGCAAATACCAAACGCTTTGGATCTCGTCGTGCTTTATTACTAATTAAACGCAACATTTGATTGTCTAGTCCTAAGCGTTTATTTAAGCTCAATTCGTATTCTGCCCAATTGCTAATTTGCTGTTGTGCTACGCCAGATTCAACAGCAGCTTTTGCCACAGCCGGAGCCAGCGTACTCAATAACCTTGGATCCAATGGCTTTGGTATGATGTATTGTGGACCAAATGATAAATTGGTTTGATTGTATGCCATGTTCACTACATCAGGCACAGCAGTTTTTGCTAATTCTGCTAAGGCTTTCACTGCGGCCAATTTCATGGCTTCATTAATGGCAGATGCGCGCACGTCCAGTGCACCTCTAAAGATATATGGAAAGCCAAGTACATTGTTGACTTGGTTTGGATAATCTGATCTGCCTGTAGCCATAATGATATCCTTACGTACAGATGTCGCTTCTTCATATCCAATTTCTGGATCCGGATTGGCTAATGCAAATACCACTGGATTTTTTGGCATAGAAGCAATCATTTCCTTTGTCACTACATTGCCCACGCTCAATCCTAAAAATACATCGGCTGTTTTCATTGCTTCAGGTAAAGTCATTTTATCGGACTTGATAGCAAATGGTTTTCTATCTGCCCCTAAATCTGTTCTACCCTGATGTAACACACCATCCTTATCAAAAAGTGTAAAGTTTTCGTAACGCGCACCCAATGCTACATATAATTTAATACAAGCCATGGCTGCAGCGCCTGCACCGTTGACAACAAATTTTGCTTTGTCAATTTTTTTCTTTTGTAATGTTAATGCGTTCAACAAGGCAGCACTACTAATGATTGCTGTGCCATGTTGGTCATCGTGCATCACAGGAATATGCATCTCTTCTCTTAATCGCTTTTCGATATAAAAACATTCTGGGGCTTTAATATCTTCCAAATTGATCCCGCCAAAAGTGGGCTCTAAGGATTTTACGATTTCTACAAATTTATCTGGATCTGTTTCGTTGATCTCAATGTCAAAAACATCAATGTCTGCAAATATTTTAAACAATACCGCTTTACCTTCCATGACAGGCTTACTTGCTAAGGGACCAATATTGCCTAAACCTAAAACTGCAGTGCCATTGGTAATCACTCCAACTAAATTTCCTTTAGCGGTATACTTATATACATCAGCAGGATTATTTTTAATTTCTGTACATGGAATAGCCACACCAGGGCTATAGGCAAGGGATAAATCTTTTTGCGTTTTTGCCTCTTTGGTTGGAACCACTTCTATCTTGCCTGGTCTTCCACTAGCATGGTATTCTAATGCTTGCTCTCTTCTTAATTTGTCTTTATTGGTGCTATTAGTTGTATCTGCCATGAATAAATTTTAAAATGAAATAGTTTATAACTGAACCCCCAACCAAGCCATCATACCAACGCCTTGTTGAATGGCTGCTTCGTCTATATTAAAATGAGGTGTATGTACATTATGCACAATACCAGCTGATTCATTTCTTACGCCTAAACGGAAAAAGCATCCTGGAATGACTTGAGAATAATACCCAAAATCTTCGGCACCCATTCTTTTTTCTGTTTCTTCTACATTTTCCATGCCCATGTATTGATCTGCCAATTTCCATGCCGCTTCTGTAATCATTGGTTCATTGTCTACTGTTGGATATCCAACGTCAACTCTAAAATCAATCTCAGCGCCAGTTGCGATAGCAATCCCTTTTGCTTGTTCTAGCATTAAATTATGAGCTTGAAAACGCCAAACTTCATCCATGGCTCTAAAAGTGCCCATTAATTTTACTTCACTTGGAATGACATTGGTTGTATTTCCACCATGAATAGAACAGATAGACAACACAGAAGGATTTTGCGGATTTCTATTTCTAGAAATAATTGTTTGCAAACTTTGAATCAATTGCGCAGCCACTAAAATAGTATCCACTGTTTGATGTGGTGTCGCAGCATGTCCGCCTGGACCTTTAATACTAATATACAATTCATCCGCACTGGCCATCACGCGTCCTTTTCTGAAACTTAGTTTTCCTTCATTCAATCCTGGATGCACATGTAAGCCAACGATTCCTTGAGGCTTTGGATTTTCCAATGCACCATCACGAATCATATAAGTGGCACCACCCGGATTTTTTTCTTCTCCTGGCTGAAATAATAATTTAATAGTGCCTTCAAATTCTTCACGCAGGCTCCATAATATTTTAGCAGCCCCTAATAAAATAGTGGTATGCACATCATGTCCGCAGGCGTGCATCACGCCATCATTGTTGGACTTATAATCAATTTTATTTTCTTCTACAATAGGCAATGCATCCATATCTGCACGAAGTGCTATCACACGCTTTGAAGGATTTTTTCCTTCAATGATGCCTAAGACACCTGTAGTTGCTATGACTGTAAAAGGGATGCCTATCGCAGTTAATTGTGCTTGAACATATTTGCTTGTTTCAAATTCTTGGTAACTCAATTCTGGATTTGCATGCAAATGTCTTCTTATTGCAATATTTTCTGCTTGATGCTGCGCTGCTAAGGTTTTTATTTTATCGAGTAACATAGCTTAGTAATTACTTTTTATTTGTTCAATTTGCGCCCCTGTGACAATGGCTACCCCTGCACTGCATCCTATTCTTGTGGCGCCTGCATCGATCATTGATTTTGTAGTGGCGTAATCTCTAATGCCCCCTGAGGCTTTAATTTGAATATGTTCAGGTAAATATTTTCTGAACAATTTTACTGCTTCTACACTTGCCCCTTTTTCTGCATAGCCTGTGGATGTCTTTAGATAATCAATCCCTGCTATGCCATAAATATCGCAACACTTTATAATCTCGTCGTCTGTTAACACACCCGATTCAATAATGATTTTTACAATCTTACCCTTAGAACGAATCACCGGCATGATATGGTTTATCTCGTCGGCAATCGCCATCCAGTCTCCGTTTTTGATCGCCGAAATATTGGCCACCACATCCAACTCGTCTGCGCCATCCACCATGGCTAAAATAATTTCTGCAATTTTAGCTTCTGTGGCACTATAACCAAATGGGAAACCAATCACTGTGGCTACTTTCACATCCGTTCCTGCCGTTAATGTTTTTGCCAATTTTACAAAATTAGGAGGCACACAGACTGCAGCAAAGGCATACATTTTTGCTTCATCACAAACCTTATGAATATCTGCTACCAAACAGGTTGGCTTTAAGATGGTGTGATCGATGTATTGATTGACTGGTAACATAAATTAATTTTTAAGCAAGGTCTTTACCGTGACATGCTTTGTATTTTTTTCCACTACCACAAGGACAAGGATCATTGCGTCCAATTTTTGGACCCACTGAAACAGGCGCTTGTTTTGGAGCAGATGGATCATGGTACTCGTTCTCTGTTGGCGTACCATTTTCTGTTCTATTGGCACTCAACTTACTTAGATCAGTTTTTTGTTGACGTCCTTCTTTTACCTCATTTGCTTCCATAGGAATATGCGCATGACATAAAAATTGAACCATTTTATAGTTGATCTCGATATCCATTTTTCTGAACAATTCAAATGCTTCCATTTTATAAATCACCAATGGATCTTTTTGCTCGTAAGTGGCTGTTTGAACAGATTGTTTTAAATCATCCATCGCACGCAAATGCTCTTTCCATGCATCGTCAATCAAACTGAGTGAAATGGATTTTTCAAATTCAGTTGCTAAGGCAGCACCCTGGGTATCTAAATTTTTATCAAGATTCACAAGTACATTGAATACTGTTTTGCCATCACTCACTGGCACAATCACATTTTCAATATGCTTTCCTTCCTGGGTTCTGATATTTTTAAAGACAGGGATGCTATTTTGCATCATGTCTTTTTTCTTATACTCATAATGCGCAATCGCTTCTTGGTACAATGATTCTGCTAAGTCATTTTCTTTTGCTGCAGCAAATGCCTCCTTAGTGATTTTCGTGTCTAATCCAACTTGCACAATCAAGGCCAATTTCAAGGCGTCAAAATCATTGGTCGTTTTGTGCGTGAAACTTAAATTTTCTATCACTTGATAAAACGCATTGTCCAAGTCTAATGCCAAACGCTCACCAAACAAAGCATGGTTTCTTTTTTTATAAATCACCGTTCTTTGTTTGTTCATGACATCATCATATTCCAACAAACGCTTTCTTACGCCAAAATTATTTTCTTCCACTTTTTTCTGCGCTCTTTCGATAGACTTGGTGATCATGCTATGTTGAATCACTTCTCCTTCTTTGTAACCTGCAAAGTCCATGACTTTAGCAATACGCTCACTTCCGAACATGCGCATTAAATCGTCTTCTAAAGAAACAAAGAACTGAGAAGAACCCGGATCACCTTGTCTTCCGGCACGACCTCTTAACTGTCTGTCTACACGACGAGAGTCATGACGCTCTGTACCCAATATCGCCAAACCACCTACTGCTTTTACTTCGGGGCTTAATTTAATATCTGTTCCGCGACCCGCCATGTTCGTTGCAATGGTCACTGCGCCAGTCAATCCAGCCTCAGCAACCACTTGTGCTTCTCTTGCATGTTGTTTCGCGTTCAACACATTGTGTGGAATATTTTTTTGACGCAACATTCTGCTCAATAACTCACTCACTTCCACAGAGGTAGTACCCACTAGTACCGGTCTTCCATCTGCACGCAATGCTTCAATAGATTCAATCACCGCACCAAATTTTTCACGCTTGGTTTTGAAGACTAAATCCTGCTCATCGATACGCACTGCAGGAATATTGGTAGGGATAGAGACCACATCTAATTTATAAATGCTCCAGAATTCAGATGCTTCTGTTTCTGCAGTACCAGTCATACCACCTAGCTTGTGGTACATTCTAAAAAAGTTTTGCAATGTGATGGTGGCATAAGTTTGTGTCGCTGCTTCGATCTTCACATTTTCTTTTGCTTCAATCGCTTGGTGCAAGCCATCTGAATATCGGCGACCTTCCATGATACGCCCAGTTTGCTCATCCACAATCTTCACTTGACCATCCATCACCACATACTCAATATCCTTGTCAAATAAAGTATAGGACTTCAACAACTGATTCACTGTATGAATACGATCTGCTTTAATACTGTACTCAGAAATGATCACTTCCTTTTGTTGCATTTTCTGATCGGCAGGAATACTTACATCCACATCGATTGCATTCAATGCCACACTGATATCGGGTAATAAAAAGAAGTTTGGATCCTCCCCTGCGCCCGTGATTAATGCTAAACCCTTATCTGTTAATTCAACCGAATTATTTTTTTCTTCAATGTGGAAATACAACGCCTCGTCGACTATGGGCATTTCTCTTTGTTGGTCTGCCAAATAATAGTTCTCGGCCTTTTGTAATTTAACACGAATGCCTGGCTCACTTAAATATTTGATTAAGGCACCGTTTTTAGGCAAAGCCCTGAAAGCACGGTATAGCGCTAATCCGCCATCCTTGGGATCGTCATTGCCTTCGCTGATTTTCTTTTTTGCTTCAATTAAAAATTGGTTCGCCACTTTCTTTTGTACATCCACCAATTGTTCAATTCTTGGTTTTAATTGAAAGTATTGTTGCTCACCTGTTTGATGTCCAATGGGACCAGAAATAATCAATGGCGTACGCGCATCATCAATCAATACACTATCCACCTCATCCACCATCGCGTAATGATGCTTGCGTTGCACCATTTCGTTTGGTGAATGCACCATATTGTCTCTTAAATAATCAAAACCAAATTCATTGTTGGTACCATATGTAATCCCTGCTCTGTAGGCGTTTCTTCTGTCCTCAGAATTAGGTTGATGCTTATCAATACAATCTACCGTAATACCCAACCACTCAAAGATGGTTCCGTTCCACTCACTATCTCTTTTCGCTAAATAATCATTGACAGTTACAATATGCACGCCTTCCTCTGCTAAAGCATTCAAATATGCTGGCAGCGTAGACACCAATGTCTTTCCTTCTCCAGTTGACATCTCTGCAATTTTTCCTTGATGTAAAACGATACCACCAATTAACTGCACATCATAATGCACCATATTCCATCTCACTGGTGTGCCTGCTGCTTTCCATGTGGATTGGAAAACGGATTGATCTCCTTGAATGGTCACATATTCTTTTTTAACGGACAAGTCGCGATCCATATCGGTCGCGGTTGCAGTTAAAGATTCATTTTCTGTAAAACGTCGAGCTGTTTCTTTCACCACCGCAAATGCTTCGGGTAAAATCGTCCACAAGATTTGCTCTAATGCCTGGTCACGGTCTTTCTTTAATTTGTCAATCTCTTGATAGATCTCATCCTTACCCAATAAATCGGCGATATCCAAAGCCTCGGCATTATTTTGAGCTTCAGTAATCACTTGGTCAATGGAGGCAAGATGTGTTTTGATACGGAATTTAAACTCCTCCGTTTTGTTCCTCAATTGGTCATGACTAAGGGTTTTATACGCCTCAAAATGGCCATTGATTACTGGAACCA
>JBIKJM010000183.1:0-3203 GCA_044360985.1 Sediminibacterium sp.
GATCAAAGAAAATAAGTACTGTATAATTATGTTGTTTTGCAATAGCATGTAAACTTAACTTGATTCCGCTAGTATCTTCTAAAATCAAATCCAAAGCAGTGTCATTTAATTTTTGAGCTTGTATTTGGTTCAATTCAGCAATCAATGCATCTTTATTCTTTTTATCTAAAAAAGCACAGGTATTATTTTTTACATATTTATTAATCAAGTACGCATAACCTTCTGTATTGTTCTGCACCTCTCTGTTTTTAAATACTTTAGTGAAATAGTCAAAGATGAAAGGATAAGCCTTATTGGTACATAAAATAGAACTAAATACCGCATCTAAACCCTGAATTAAAGAATCTGATTCTAAAGGATAGTAGGATAAGTATTCTACAATGATTTGCCTCATGACAGGCGTAAAGAATAATTTAGGTTCGTTTAGTTCAAATTGTTTTAAGAAATTTTGCCTTCCTACATAATCTCTCTTATTGGGTATCGTTTTATCTAATGCATTTAAAGTAGAAAAATAAATGTGAATCGCATCCTGCTTTTTAAAACGCTTTAATGCTGTCGTTCTAAATGCTACCAAAGAATCCGTCTTAATTTTAAAATACGCTGCTTTTTGTATTTGATTGAATTTCTTACCTGACTTTAATGCGAGCGCATAACTACTGTCATAATGCGACAATGATTTTTCAAGTCTTTGGTAAGCCAATAGCGTAGTATTCTTATTTAAATTGATGGTTGAATTTTCCAGGTAGTCATTCCCATTAATTGTTAACCTTACCGTATCTTGATCCTCTAAAATAAATTGAATCTTTTGCTTAGATTTTGGAAAATAAAGAAAATACATTCCCCCAACAATAGATTTTGTGTTTTTAATCGTAATGGTCGACTTGTATAATTTAATGGTGTCTTTAGGAATATAATTTTTTTCATCGAATAAATTCGTTCTCAAATAGGCAATAGAGTCTATTGTATTGGATGCATTGATTTTCAATACGAATTGAGCAGCTCCACGTATAGATAGTACACAAAATAAAACTGTAAAAAGCAACAAATTGGACCATGTTTTCATACCGCTAAGCTAACAAGGAATCCATAAAGATAGATTTGACTAGATTTAATTCTATTTTAGAGGCAAACTAAGCAGATAAATCTAATAGAGTTACAATTAAAACTACTTAATTTTAATACAAGGTATTTCCCTTAAAACCTAAGTTAAACGTGGAGTATGTTTAAAATAACAGAAATCGTTAAAGACGGCATTCTAGAAATTCAGTTTTCTGGACATGGGACAGGACATAAATTATATCAAATTATCTGCCCTAAAGGCAATATCTTACAACAAGGTAAAATCACTGGTTTTACACAGCGAACATGTTTATATGTTGGTGATCTAAAAAATGGCAACTATACTTTAAAATTAGATGAGACTGAATCAAAAGATTTTATTGTTCAATAATCTTTTTATTCATCTTTTCTTTCTTCCCTAGTCCACTTTCACTTTCATTATTAATTTTCTAATTCTTCCATCCCCTATCATTGGCGCATGTACATCATTTGGAAAATAGATTCCAAACTGGCCAGGATGTAATTTGAAAAAGTGATCTGGTGCATCTTCAAAAAATAACACATCTTTTTCTTTATCGTAGGTGTCTCTTGGTTCAACACAGGAAGATCTAGACTTCCATCCCACCGTTTCTACGCCGTTAAAACATACTTGAATATCTATATACGTATTATGACATTCAAAATTAGCGCAGGATTCCATCATTGACACAGCATCCTCGTCTGAAATAATGGCAATGATATTTTTTCCATCAATCTCTTTTTTACCAACTGGCATGCTGTCGAATTTGGTATTTAAGATATAGTCAAAAGCTGCAGTAAATCGAGGATGTACCGCTACATATTTATTTAATTCAGTTAATTCGTCTAGTATCATACTTATTTCTTTTTAAAATTTGAAACCTTCGGCGCAGTCGGCGCCGAAATACCTCGTTATCGATTGCTTTGCAATCTCTCCTCAATCTTTTCTACCACTAATAAATCTTCTATATCTATATTCATTGGTAACTGACCCACTTTCACAATCGCTCGCTTCCCTTTAAATCCAATGACTTCGCCCACTTGATAATTTTTTTTCAACTTCACAGTAGACCCTACCACGATTGGCGCAGCAGATTCCTTGTATTGCTTATCCACTTTCTTTGCCAATTTATTAATCACAATAGCATCGTTCTTTTTAAATAGCAAATTATACAAGGTCTTCATCACTTCCTCTTTCTTATCTGACTTCTTATAATCCAACGCAATTTGCTTTAAGTTGCGCTCCATCTCTTTTAAATAACTGAACTTCTCCTCGGCCACCCTATTCTGTTCTCTTAAAAGTGCGATCTGTTGTAAATGCTTTTCTTTATCTAAAGTTTTATTCAACTCTAATTTTAGTGCATCATTCTCTTTAATCAATTTATGGAGTTCCTTTCTTTCCTTCTGAACCAATTGTAAATCCTGTTCGGTCCTGTTTAATAATTTATCCAACTCAAAATGATGGGTGTCCACTAATTTTCTTGCACGGTTAATTAAATGTTTGGGTAAACCTATTCTTTCTGCAATGGCAAAAGTATAAGAGCTACCTGGCTTGCCAATCACCAACTGATACAGAGGTTCTAATTTTACTTCATCAAATTGCATCGCACCATTCACAATGCCTTTATTGTGATTGGCCATCACTTTTAAATTCAAATAGTGTGTCGTCACAATGCCCTGTGCATGTTTATGCGATAACTCTTCTAAAATAACTTCGGCAAATGCACCTCCTAAATGCGGATCAGATCCACTACCTAATTCATCTATAAAAAATAAGGTCTTCCCATTCGCATTTTCTATAAAATACTTCATGTGCGTCAAATGACTGCTATAGGTACTTAATTCAAATGCTAAATTTTGTGTATCGCCTAATTGAATAAACAATTGCTTGTAGATACCCATTTGCGAATCAGGATGCACCGGCACTAATAATCCAGATTGTAACATCACTTGATTTAGTCCCAATGTCTTCATGGAAACCGTCTTTCCCCCCGCATTGGGTCCACTAATAATTAATATTCTTGCTTCGTCATCCAATTCTAAATTAACTGGGACTGTTTTTTTGCCAGATGCTTTATTATACATGTACAATAAAGGATGGTAAGCATTGATTAAATGGGATGTGG
>JBIKJM010000021.1:0-10191 GCA_044360985.1 Sediminibacterium sp.
TAATTCGCCTTGTATAGCTGAACTCACTTGACCAATCTTGCCGCTTTGTGTAGGAATCTCTTCGTAGTATCTAAAATTAGTGACCCTCACTTTGGAAGCTACCCTGCTTAAATCATTTCTTAATAAATCTACAATGGTAGCATGCTCGGCTAATTCTTTGGAGTCATTGAGTAGTAATTCTTTTGCATTGGGTAAACTTGCATCAA
This sequence comes from Sediminibacterium sp., assembly GCA_044360985.1. Taxonomy (GTDB): domain Bacteria; phylum Bacteroidota; class Bacteroidia; order Chitinophagales; family Chitinophagaceae; genus Sediminibacterium. The sequence goes on from JBIKJM010000021.1 coordinate 207, forward strand.
TGGTGCCTTTCATTGGAAAAGTTGAAATGGTTCCAGCTGCTATTTGTATAAATGTTTCGGGCGAGAAGGAGATAAATTCGTCTTTTAACCAAATCACATATTTAGATTTCGCATGGTCAAAATAGGTTTGAAAATTGTCTGTATTTTGAACCGGTGTGGGGATGGTTAAATTCATCAAAAAACTATCCCCTTTTTGTAATGCGTCTGTAACTTGATTGAACTTATGCTGATAGTCAGAGATAGTTATAGGATGCTTAATCATTAACCTATTAGAATGTTGTGCTCGTTTTAGGATACTATTATCGTCGTTATTTGCTAATGTTTGGTGGGTTGCGTAATCTTGTTTTAAAGAATTAGCATTGATAAATTTAAACTGAAAGTATTCAGGGCAATCATCTACAGGCCAAGCCAGCGGTTTTTTTTGTTCAAAATCAATGAGAAAAACAAATGGCTTTTTTTCACGCCCCCATTGATTTAATTGTTCAACGAAATCCATTTATAATGTATTATAATATTTGACTAGGTAAATTTTGTTGTTTAAATTTAGTTCATGTTTTTAATTAAAAGTTAAAAAAAACAATATAAGTTAAATAAATCTTACTTTTAAAAAATAAAACTCCCTAACATGAAATATATCCTAAAGGCCTTATTTTTTTGTAGTCTCGTAATTATCAGCCATTTAAGTCAAGCTCAAACTTTAAATAATTTTAGTTTGAAAGATATAGGTCAATCTGTTATTCTTACAATGGACGGCAATGGCAAAATGGTGAATCTTGGGGTAGATATGGAAAATTATGGATCTCCTTATTTTGATCCGGAGTTTTTACCAGCAAATATTGTATTGGCAACTGGTCAACGCTATGAAAATGTACTTATAAAAATAAATTTACTAAGCAATGAAGTGATTTATAAAACACCCGAAGGAAAAGAACTTGCTGTATTACCAGCCATCAAGCAAGTGGAGTTGAATCAAAATGGTAAAATAGTTTTTTTTGAATACGGTTTTCCTGTTTTTGAAAAACAAAATCAAAAAACAATTTATCAAGTACTTTCAAAAGGTAAAGTGAGTTTGCTCAAATATTTTTTCATTCAAGTAACAGAAGCAAAACCATATAGTAGTGCAACCATGTTAAGAACCATTGAGCAGTTTCCTAGATTATTCTTGTATGATCAATCAATGAGTTTGAAAAAAGCACCAAAGTCAAATGAGGATTTATTAAATCTCTATGAAGCAGATGCAAAAAAGATTTATAGTATTCTTCAAAAAAATAATTTGAAAATAAAGAAGGAAGAGGACTTTATAAAATGTATTTCAAAATTAAACGAGAATTAAACCTACTTTAAAATATCTCTAATGATTTTTAAATGGTGTTCGGTATGAATAGCTAGGAATTTGATTGTTTGTTTTTTATTTAGTTGCCCAAAGAAAGGATGCATAAAATATTGGTTCTCCTCGCAATCTTTTAAGTAAGTGATGGCTTGGTGGGTGTTTTTTAAACTCTCTTGCAATGAATCAACTGTAATTTCTTCAACAGGTATCACCACTTTCGGTGCTTGTGCTTTACCTCTTGGGATGGTCTTTGTCAAAAAGACAAAAAATCGCTTTACATTAAATTTGCTTTTATACAGCTTAGGTTCTGACTGGGCAACAGTCGCTGTAATTTGTTTAATCACCAATAAGCTATGCTCGATATGCCAACCAACAGCAACCTGCGAGATGGCTTGATTGGATTGGTTATGATCAGCAATATAACTTGCTAATTCAGGAAGGATGGCATCCAGATTTTTCATGGTAGACTAAGTAAAAATTTTGTAAAATAAAATGCTGATGAAGTTAGTTTAATTCATTAAAATTCAATGATAAAGCCAATGGTAGGGATTAAAGTGCCTTCGGCGTTTTCTAACAAATAAGGGATTGCATTGCTGCCATTGGTTTGCAATGGCTTCCCGTTAGTCGTTACAAAACTAGAATTGTCCTCTTTTCTTTTAAAAGTATATTGAGGTGACCCTGTGCTTTTGGATGCATAGAAATTTTGGATATCGATATAAAAGTCAAAAGTGGTTTTTTTATAGTTCCATTTTTTATCCAAGCGTATATCTCCAGAATGAAATGCTTTTAGTCTTAAGGTGTTGACTTGATTGTAATCAAATACACCCGATCCTAATGTTAAAAAATTCAATCTACTTTGCTCTAAATTATAAGGTGTGTAAGGCGCTGCACCTTGGTACCTGAATTTAACACCAAGCTCCCAATTCTTTGGAAGCTTATAGCCTACGGTTGTACTGATTAAATGTCTATTGTCCCAGCTTGCAGGTTTTAATTTTTTATCGAGGCCCGAAAATTCACTCCAGTATAAAGTGTAACTCAACACACCAAAGAATTTTTCAGTCAATTTTTGTTGTGCAAAAAACTCAAAACCATAGGCCCTTCCAGTACCATCTTGTTGTATAGGTTCGTTTCCTATTGCGCCAAACTCTATCCCTTTGTTCGCTAAACTAATTTCATCAAGTATGCTCACAGGATAGTTTTTATACCCTTTGTAAAATCCTTCAAATGTGAATCTTGAAGTACTAGAAGGTAAATATTCAAATCCAGCTACGTAATGATTGGACCTGATATATTTTCCAGGATTCGTGAATCCTTTATTGCTATAAGCCAATTGCGTATAACTAGGTAGTCGGTAATATGTGCCATAACTTGCACTAAAATTCCATGCATTGCTTAATGCATAACTTAAACTAATTCTTGGACTCAATTGATCCAAAGGATTTTGACTGCTCGACTCAAAACTATTCGCATCTGCTCTTATCCCTGTGCTAACTGCCAAGCGATCATCGAATAACCTAGTACCCAATTGTATAAACCCGCCATACCTTAAAAAATTAACCCCAGTATTGGTATTTAGAATCACTGAGTCTTGGATTGTTCTGCCAACACTGTCTGTTAAAGCAGGTCTATATACTTGGAAAAAGGCATTGTCAAATTGAACGTACTGTGCCACTAAGCCATAACTCAAACTAATATTATTGATATTTTTAGTGACATCAAATCGCAATTTATTTTCTGTTTCATTACTTTTAATTTGATAGGTGCGCGATGCATCAGAAGGTTTTTCATTGTCCTCGTATCTATCTGCTCGATTGTCTAATGTGTTTCTGCTAATTGATAAATTCCAATACCCATCTTGAATTAATTTTTTCAAAGCAATGCCGAGTGTATAATTCCATTGATTCACTAAAGGATTATTATTGATGGCGAATAATTTTTCTGGCGTCGCTTCCCTAGGTGCTGCTAATCTAAATTCATCAATAGCTGCAAGCCCAAGTGTGGTCAAAGTCGTTTTATCGTTAATTTTTGTAGTGGTCTTAAATTGATAATCCCAATAATTGGGACGTATAGGCAGATCCAATGCTTGAAAAAGTAATTCCAAATAACTTCTTCTAACGGATGCTAAAAAAGTTGTTTTTTTAGAAATAGGCCCATCTAAAGTTGCAGCTACTTCTGTACCACTCATTCTAAAATTTCCTTGCAATTTATTGGCATTACCGTTTTTTTGACGAAACTGAAAAACACTACTTAATGCATTGTCATATCTCGCATCAAAAGCAGAAGTACTCAATTTTACATCCTGAATAAAACTCACGTTTAATATGCCTTGAGGACCACCACCACTTCCTTGTGTACTAAAGTGATTGATAATGGGTACTTCAATCCCATCTAAGTAAAAAACGTTTTCACTTGGTGCACCACCTCTAATAATAATATCGTTTCTAAAAGTACCGCCTGCTGCGCCACCGCCCACACCCGGCAAAGATTGGATTACTTTACTAATATCAAAATTACCGCCCGGGTTGGCTTTGATATCCTCAGCAGTTAGTCTTTGTATACTCAATGGACTCTCTAATGTGGTTGCTTTTGCTGTATTACGTCTACTTGTAACAGTCACTGCATTCAATATATTAATTGCAGGTTCCAGTTCAATGGTGAAGGTGTTTTCATTACCCGATGTCACTATGACGTTGGTCAGTAATTTATCTTGTATGCCAAGTCCAGAAATTTTAATGGCATAGGTCCCAGGCAAAAGACTTGTAAACCTGAATGCGCCATTACTATCTGAGATCATTTTTGCACCACTTGGCGTTAATGACACCAAAAGCCCTCCGGCATTCTGTTGTGTCTTTCGATTCACCAAAACACCGCTCAGTTTACCAGTATTTTGAGTTGTCCCTTGCGCATCAAGATGGATACTAAATACGACCAATAACCCTGCAAAAACCATTTTAAACCATTGCATATACTTCATTATTTGAATTCATATTTAAAACAATGAAAGCAAGGGTTTTGTTTACTGTTTAGTGAAAATATTAGATCTTTTTTGCAACATGGTCTAAAACCATAAAAGCAGTCTCGGCCATCAGGTTCCCCTTATTATCTAATAAAGGATTCACTTCGGTCAATTCGATACAAACAAGTTTGTTGGATAAAAATAATTGATCAAAAATGCCTACAATTTCTTCGGCAAAAAAGCCAATAGGCACTGGAGTACCAGTACCGGTAGAAACATGATCACAATCCATAGAGTCCACATCAAATGAAATATAAATGCTATCACAATCTTGTAATTGTTCTACTGCCTCCTTTACGCAAACTTCTAGTCCACGGAATCTTAATTCTTCTACCTTATAACATGAAATTTCTTCTTTATCAATGATATGCGCTTCGGCTGATTCAAAATCTCTTAATCCAAAATAAATTAAATCAGCAGTGTTTAATTTTTTATCAGGTGTGCCAACACTTTTCAAATTATTCCAATGTAATAATGTAGCAGCATTTGGTTCGTTGATTTTACATGCAAGATTATCTTCTTGAAGTGCAGCAGCTAAAGGCATTCCATGAATATTTCCCGATGGAGAGGTAAAAGGAGAATGTAAATCGGCATGTGCATCAATCCAAATAACACCGAGTCTTTTTTCTGGATTTGCTGCTTTGATGCCGCTTATTGTTCCCAATGCAGAAGAGTGATCACCAGATAATACAATTGGAAAAAATCCAGTATTAATGGTTGTTCTAACTACATCTGAAACCCTTTGGCATTGCTCCACCACATGCTCGATTCTCTTTGCAAAATTATTATTGTTTTTATTGTAGATGGTTTCGTTATGTGTTTCAACGTCAACAAATAAATGGCGGTGAAAGAAATCATTATTTTGATTGATTGCTGCAATTTCAATGGCATCTATACCTAAATCAGATCCTCTTGTTCCAGCCCCAATATCAGATCTATTTTTAATTAATTTAATTGTCATAAACATGCATTATACCCTAAAGTTACCCGAAAAATGATTCAAACGTATAATAAGAAGCTTTAAATTAGTGGTATGAAAAAAATGTTCACAGCCTTTATTATATTAATTGGTATGCAAGCGTTTGCAGGTACTGTTGATACTATAGAGATGAAAAGTGCCTATTTAAAAAAAGCAATTAAATTCGTTGTAATACAACCTAGTATTCAGAATAATCAGTCTAATCAACTCAACTCTCAAGAGCGCTATCCTGTTGTATACCTGCTGAATGGTTATGATGGGAATTACGCACAATGGACTAAAACTGCACCCCAATTAGCAAAAACTGCCGATGACTTAAAAATGATTTTTGTATATCCTGATGGTGGAAAAAGTAGTTGGTATTTTGATAGCCCAATAGATAGCAGTATGCAATATGAATCCTATATCATTAAAGAGTTGGTACCTTATGTAGACGCGAATTTCCCAACAAAAGCAAACCCCAAGTCAAGGGCTATCACAGGACTCAGCATGGGTGGGCATGGTGGATTATACCTTGCAATAAGACATTCCGATATTTTTGGTGCTGCAGGAAGTACATCTGGTGGATTTGATTTTAGACCTTTCCCAAAAAGTTGGAATCTCCCAAATATACTTGGCGAATATGAAACCAATCAAGCAAGATGGTATGATTATACGGTGATGCGCCAAGTTGAATTGCTTACAAATAAGCAATTAGCAATCATTTTTGATTGTGGGGTGGATGATATTTTCATAAAAGTAAATCGCGCATTGCATGAAAAATTACTGCAATTAAAAATTGATCATGATTACATAGAGCGTTCGGGTGGACACAATCATGCGTATTGGCGAAGTAGTATCGATTTTCAGATGCTATATTTTCACCAATTTTTTCAAAAAAATTAATCAACACAAAGCTTTATACTAGAAACCTATGGCGGATGGATTCCTCAGGGATCCTACAGGTTTCCCTTTTGCCAAACAGTGTATACCTATTTTTTGCAACAAGATCATACCCAAAGTCACGTATGAATTTTGGAATAAATTTTAATCCCATAAATAATCTTGGCCAACCCTTTAAATGCGTTGCTATTTGAATGACAGCGTCTGTTTTAGTATACACTTTATCATTGTCAATTAAAATCACTGATGCGCTTGCTTTTTGGTCTAATTTATATTGCTGGAGCATATTGATTCCTGCAGTGGATTGTGATGGCGCAAATTGAAAATGCGCATCTTGATCAAACTTTAAAATAATATTGACCGTACGATTACAAAAATTACAAACTCCATCAAATAAAATAATCGGCATAAAATTGTTTGATTGTGTCAATGCTAAATATTAAAACTATCTTCTTTTTTTAAAACCAGCGCTCTTTTTTTGCTTAGGATTGTATTCTGGTGTAGGACCAAACATCTCGGGCACGGTACCTTTTAACACAGGCGCACCTAATAATTCTTCGATCAATGCAAACTTGGATTGTTCTTTTTCACTCACAAGTGTAAAAGCAGTTCCAGTCGTTGCAGCGCGTGCGGTTCTTCCAATGCGGTGGATATAATCCTCACCATCGTTAGGGACATCATAATTAATCACCAAATCAATGTCTTCGATGTCAATACCTCTGCTTAATATATCAGTAGCAACTAGGATATTGGTTTTACCATTTCTATAGTCTTGCAGGTATTGCTCTCTGCTTTTTTGGTCTAAATCCGAATGGATTTCTTCCGCAGCTAATCTTGCTGATTTTAAAATTGCAGTTAACTCTTTTACGTTTTGTTTTTTAGAACAAAAAACAATCACTTTTGAAAAGCGCTTAGAACCAAGCATGTCTTTAATGATACTGGCTTTTTGCTGTTCATAAACAATAAATGCTTTTTGAACGATTTGTTCTGGTGGTTTTGAAATTGCAATATTAATCTCCACCGGATTTTTTAAGATCTTATTAGCAAGTGCGCGCATTTTTTGCGGCATCGTTGCAGAAAATAGTAAGTTCTGTCTTTCTGCAGGTAAGTAAGTAATGATTTTAGCAATGTCATCCGAAAAGCCCATATCCAACATTCTATCTGCTTCGTCTAATACTAAATATTTTAATCCTTTTAATTTGACGTAGCCCATATTCAAATGCGCAATCATCCTACCGGGTGTACATACCACAATATCCGCACCAGAAGTCAATGCTTTTTTTTCTGCAGCAAAAGAATTACCATCTCCACCTCCATATACTGCAATAGAACTCACGTCTGTAAAATAAGCAAGCCCTTCTAATCCTTCTGCTATTTGAATGGCCAACTCTCTTGTAGGCACAATCACCAATGCATTGATATCGCCAGCATGGTGTGGAGATGTCAAAAGACGATGTAATAATGGTAGTAAAAATGCGGCTGTTTTTCCTGTACCTGTTTGCGCTGCTGCAATGATATCCTTTCCTTCTAAAATTGGAACCATCACCTGTTGTTGCACCGGCGTAGCTGTTTCGTAACCCATGGCGTCAATACCGTCTAAAATACGCTGATCCAGCCCTAAATCTATAAACTTCAAAATGTGTAATTTAAGAACAAAGGTAACCTATAATTTTTCAAATAGCAGGTTGAATATTCTTGGTATTTAGCTTACAGAATATGGTGCTTCACAAAATCCGAACAATAATCTTTAATTAAATTTCTGACTGAATCAAAAGCGGCTTCAATTTCCTGCTCCGTCCCTGTTGCTTTTGCTGGATCGGGAAAATTATAATGAAATTTTTGCGCCTTGGTTGGAAAGTAGGGACAGCGCTCTTTGGCGTTATCACATACGGTAATCACATAGTCAAATTCAATCCCAGTATACTCTAAGATATTGTTAGAAGTATGATTGGAGATATCAATGCCATCCTTTTGCATGGTAGCAATTGCTTTTGGATTCACCCCATGTGTTTCTACACCTGCGCTATAGACATTCGCCTTGTCTCCAGCAAAATATTTTAAATAACCTTCTGCTAATTGACTGCGGCAGCTATTGCCTGTACATAATACTAAAATATTTTTCATAGAAATATATTATAATTAAAAATGCTTCCTTTTAATTTTTTTTAGAACACACCTACTAACAACAACCTCCACCTGGCACACATTTATTTTCTGTCAATGGTTTTTGTGCAAAAACAGTGACACTAAAAATACCTGTTGATCCAGTTTTAAATTGATTGATTTCGTCTTGAGATAAATAATTGATTAAAATATCATCAGGAATCACGATTGGTTTTTCTTTTTGAATTGTTACATTTTCAAATCCATTTGCATGAATCAATTCCATGTAAACTTCTTTTTGAATTGCACCAGCCACACAACCCGCATACATCTCGGCATCCTTTCTTAAACCCTCTGGTAATGCGCCTACTAAGACAACATCAGAAATACTAAAATGACCGCCAGGTTTAAGTACCCTAAGAATGTCCTTTAAAACAGCGTCTTTATTCGGTACTAAATTCAATACACAGTTACTCACTACCACATCCGCCGTATTTGCAGTAATAGGCATATGCTCAATATCTCCTTGTCTAAACTCTACGTTATTGAATCCTCTGATCTCTGCATTGGCTCTTGCTTTTTCAATCATGGCAGGTGTAAAATCAACACCAATCACTTTGCCTGTCTCGCCAGTCTCATGACGTGCAATAAAACAATCATTTCCTGCACCACTTCCTAAGTCAATCACAATATCTCCTTTTTTAATTCTTGCAAACTGTGTCGGCAGGCCGCAACCAAGACCCAAATCGGCATCGGCATTATATCCTTCTAAAGTTGTGTAATCTTCGGACATGATATTGTACACTTCTGTAGAACATCCACCAGCACCACAGCAAGAAGCCATATTATCGGCCTTGTCTTGTAGCGCAATTTCACTGTACTTTTGTCTTACGATTTCTTTTAATTGTGCTTCGGTTAGCATAAATTTTATTTTAATTTTTTTTGAACTTTTTTGAACTTTAGTTTAGCAACATTTGCTAGCTGGCTGAGTTAATTTGTCTAATAATAGTCCTAACTGATTTTTTGCTTTCGCCCATTCTTTTTCGTCAATACAATAACAAACAGAAACGCCATCGATATCGCCTTTAATGAGACCAGCTGCTTTCAATTCTTTTAAATGCTGAGAAACAGTACTTTGAGAAAGCGGCAGTTCATCTACAATAGCACCACAGATACAAGACTGGCGTTTTAGTAATACATTCAAAATGGCCACCCTAGCAGGATGAGATAGGGCTTTAGCATATTTTGCAATGCTTAATTCCTGTGCCGAATAGTCTTTGGTTTTAGTAGTTCCCATATTAATCGTAAAATTACGATGAATTTGGGAAATGAAAAAATAAACTTAAATTGAAGGATGAAAAGAATACTTCAAACCACCCTATTGACTGGCTTTATGCTAGTTACGCTAATTCAAGCATTTGCGCAATCGGAAAAGGCCGAAGCTGCTATTCAGTCCATCATGCAATCCAGCCCTGTGGTTGGGCTATCCGTTGCTGTGGTAAAAAATAATAAAGTCATCTACAATCATTCCTTTGGCTTTAAAGATGTTGAAAAGCAATTGCCCTTGACCAATGCATCCATATTTAGAATCGCATCCATCTCTAAATCTTTCACCACAACCGCCATCATGCAATTGGTTGCAGAAAAGAAAATAAGATTAGACCAAGATATCAGT
>JBIKJM010000184.1:0-3167 GCA_044360985.1 Sediminibacterium sp.
TATTTATTACACATCAACTCAATCTTCAAACACCTTTTAGTTGGTCAACCAATTTCTTACAATGGGTGCAGTATACTTGGTTTAAACTTTTTTATACCATGGTTTGGGTGCCCGACATGGAAGGCGACCAAAATCTCTCTGGTATTTTAGGCAATCCAATAAGGAAGCCATCTGTGCCTGTTTGGTATATGAATTGCCTGTCTAGATTAAAGGCCTATGCTAGCAGTCAAACGAATGAACAACAACCGGCCCACTTGTTTTTAGGCATTGTGTCTGGGCCAGAGCCACAAAGAAGCATTTTCCAGGATACATTATGGGTAGAAGGCAATCGGCTCAAGCAACCTTTTAAGCTCATTGCTGGCACAGCTGGTCAGCCCAATAACCAAGCTGTTTCTGAATTTGGATCCATCTTACCACACTTGGACGGACCCGAAATGGTTAAAGCGATTGAAAACGCAAAGTATATTATTAGCCGTGGTGGCTATACAAGCTTAATGGAACTGATTCCGCTCAATAAGCCACTCATTTTAGTGCCTACACCTGGACAAACAGAACAGGAATACTTGGCTAAAAGATGGCAAGAAAAAGGTTGGGCCATTTGCTATGAGCAAAGTGCATTTCATCTTGAAACAGCCCTAAAAGAAGCTGCTAATTTTAAGTACCAAGCCATCCCTTTTAAAAGCTTTACAAAAGAAGCATTGGAAGCAACCTTAAAGCAAGTAAATTTGTAATATGGGTGTACAGAAAACTAGAGAAGGAATTTTTGAAAATTTATCCAATTATTTAATCATTGATGTTCGAAGTCCTGGAGAGTATGCACATGCACATATCCCAACTGCTTTTTCATTGCCACTTTTCACCGATGAAGAACGCGCAGCAATTGGTACTACATATAAACAAGAAAGCAGAGAAGCTGCCATTAAATTAGGGCTTCCTTTTTTTGGTACGAAGATGCAAAACATGATTGAACAGGTAGAAGGATGGGCTACTATCTACGAAAAAACAAATGGCAAGAAGCCAACAATATTAGTACACTGTTGGAGAGGTGGTATGCGCAGTGCTGCGGTTGCATGGCTATTAGATTTATACGGTTTTCAAACGGAACAACTTACAGGAGGCTACAAAGCCTATCGCAATTGGGTTTTAGCACAGTTCGAAAAAAATTATTCCATGAAAGTCTTGGGTGGATTTACTGGATCGGGTAAAACAGAAATACTATTACAACTACAAAAAAGTAAGATCCCTGTCATTGATTTAGAAGGGTTGGCCAATCATAAAGGGTCTGCATTTGGTGCGCTTGGACAAAATCAACAACATACTCAAGAACAATTTGAAAATAATTTATCAGCAGCATTATTGAATACAAGTGCTGCAAATTCTTATTTTTGGATAGAAGACGAAAGTCAGAGAATTGGAACAAATATGTTACCTACATCCTTTTTTAAAAACTTACGTAATAGTATTTGTTATTTTATTGACATCCCCTTTGATGCTCGTCTGCAATTTATTGTTGAAGCTTATGGCAAGTTTGCAGTAGCAGATTTGATTGCGGCCACTTTAAGAATTCAAAAAAGATTGGGAGGATTAGAGACAAAAACCGCAGTGAATTTCTTAGTTGAAAACAATATTGAAGGCGCTTTTTCAATTTTATTAAAATATTATGATAAGGTCTATTTAAAAAATATAGAAACGGCTGCTATTCCAAAATTCAAAACAGAAAAAATAGTAGCTTCAGAGGTCCATTCAATTCATAACGCAGGCCTATTAATGCATCTTTAATATTATTATATGTTTCAGCAATTTTTAGCGTGGTGGTTTTTTACAGTAAGGGGTTGGAGAACAGAAGGTAATTTTCCGTATACTTTAAAACAGTCTGTGATTATTGCTGGACCCCATACCCATGGTGTAGATTTTTTCCTTGGTTTAGCGGTACGCCAAAAAATGCGTTTTAAATTTGTACATTTTTTGGGCAAAAAAGAACTCTTTAACCCAATTACTGGGTGGTTTTTTAGACTTTTAGGGGGTCATCCGGTGGATCGAAGCAAGAAGAACAATATGGTGGAACAGGTGGTGGACCTTTATCGCAAAAATGAACGTTTTCATATTGCCATTTCCCCAGAAGGCACAAGAACAAAGGTCCTTAAATTTAGAACAGGCTTTTACCATATCGCAAAAAACGCGGGGGTACCCATTTTAATGGTAGGCTTTGATTTTGGCAAAAGACGCGTGGTATTTGCAGAGCCTTTCTTTACAAGCAATGATGAATCTGCCGATTTGCGCTCAATTGTGAATTTTTTTAAAGAATTTAAGGGCTATGTTCCAGAATATGGCATCACAGACGATATAGTTTGTTAAAAACAAGTGATTTTTCATTTTTGTTTTATTCCTATGCCGTAGTTTCCTATTTTTGTGACAGCAATAACTTGATTATTCATATACTAAAAACAGACTTAACATGAAAAGTAAAATTTTTTTAGCGCTTGCTCTTATTAGCTTAGGTGCTTTCTCTTGCGTAAGCCCTAAAAAATTACAAGAAGCAGAAGCAAAATATGGTCAATTAAATGGCGCATACGCTGATCTTCAAAGTAAATATCGTGATGCACAAGACGCAACAACAAAAGCAAAAAACGATGCAGACAAAATTGCTGCTGAAAGAAAATCTTTAGAAAATCAAGTGGCTGATTTAAATAAGCAAATTGACTTTTTAAAAGAAAATAACAATGTGGTTTTAAGCCAATTGAAGGACATGTCTGTTGTAACAGGTGCACAAGCAGAAAGCATCAAGAAGTCTTTAGACAATATTGGATCAAAAGACCTTTACATTCAAGGCTTACAAAGTTCAATGGCACGTAAGGATTCAATCAACATGAACTTAGTGATGAACTTAAAAGGTGTATTAGGCGACTTAAACGATGAAGACGTAAATGTGAAAGTAGACAAGGGTGTGGTATACGTTGATATCTCTGATAAATTATTATTCAAAAGCGGAAGTTTTAACATCACAGATAAAGCTAAAACCGTATTGGGTAAAGTAGCTAAAGTATTAGCAGCTCAGCCATCTATCGAGTTTATGGTAGAAGGACATACAGATTCTCAACAATTATTAGACAATGGTTCTGTGTTAGAAGACAACTGGGATTTATCTGTAAAGCGTGCAACTACTGTAG
>JBIKJM010000022.1:0-10120 GCA_044360985.1 Sediminibacterium sp.
AATTTAGTGATGGTGAATTCCAGCCTATCTTTTTAGAGAGTATCAGAGGGGACTATGTTTTTTTAGTGCAAAGCACCTATGCACCCACCGATAATTTAATGGAATTATTGATGATGATAGATGCAGCAAAAAGAGCGAGTGCTTATAAAATCATCGCAGTCATTCCTTACTATGGTTTTGCTAGACAAGATCGAAAAGACAAGCCACGTGTGGCGATAGGCGCAAAATTAATTGCTACCTTATTGGAAGCAGCAGGCGCGAACAGGGTCATCACGATGGACTTACACGCTGCTCAAATTCAAGGCTTCTTTGATGTGCCAGTTGATCACTTAGATAGTTCAGCTATTTTTATACCTTATATAGAGTCACTTAATTTACAAAACCTGGCTTTTGCTGCACCAGACGTAGGAAGCACCAACCGTGTGCGTGAAGTAGCGAACTATTTTAATGCAGAAATGGTGATTTGTGATAAGCACAGAAAACGCGCTAATGAGATTGCAAGTATGGTAGTAATTGGAGATGTGACAGGAAAGGACATTGTCATTGTAGATGATATCTGTGATACTGGTGGGACTTTGGTGAAAGCGGCAGCCTTGTTAAAAGAGAAAGGCGCAAGAACGGTGCGCGCATTGATTACGCATCCAGTATTAAGTGGCAAAGCCTATGAGAACATCGAGAGCTCTGTTTTAGAAGAACTGGTGGTATGCGATACCATCCCTTTGAGACAGGAGTCCAATAAAATTAAGGTATTGACTGTAGCGGATTTGTTTGCTATTGCAATTCGCAATGCCTATGAAAATAAGAGTATTACCAGCCTATTTGTACATTCACAATTAAAGGCCAGAAACCAGTAATAGACTGATTTTCAGTAGAATATAAATAATTAGGAGCAACTTTGGTTGCTTCTTTTTATTTCATTACCTTTGCCGTCCATATTTAAAATTTAAACCATGAAGACAATTACAATCGAAGGACACTTGAGGACCGAGTCTGGCAAAAAAGCCGCCCGCCAAATCCGCTCTCAAGAAAACGTGCCAGCTGTAATTTACGGGGGTGCTACAGAAGTGAACTTTTATGCTTCTGCAAAGGCTTTTAAGCCTTTAGTGTACACAAGTGAATTCTTAATCGCTGAAGTTACTATTGACGGGAAAAAATACAGAAGTATTTTGAAAGACCTACAATTTGACAAAGTATCTGATTTATTATTACACGTTGACTTATTAGAGTTAGTGGATGATAAGAAAGTCGTAGCTACTTTACCATTAAAATTTGTTGGAGTATCAGTAGGTGTGAAAGCAGGTGGTAAATTAGTTTCTAAAGTAAAAGCGGTGAAAGTAAAAGCTTATCCAAAAGACTTAAGAGAATTTATCGAATTAGATATCACTAATTTAGAATTGAACGCAAACTTACGTATCGAAGATATTAAAGTACCAAACATGGAGATCATGAACTCTCCACGTATTCCGGTTGCTTCTGTAGTAATGACACGTCAATTAAAGCAAGAAGAATCAGAGGCTGCGAAAGCAGATAAGAAATAATTCAAATTCATTTGAATATCAAAACCCTCTGAGCAATCAGGGGGTTTGTTTTTATTTGTAGCCTTTAAGAATTTAAGGCTACAAATAAAAACCTCTGATGATTTTGACCCCTTCGGGGTTTTTGTTTTATTGGCAGCCTTTAAGAATTTAAGGCTACCAATAAAAACCTCTGATGATTTTAAAATCCCTATCGGGATTTTGGGTTTTAAGGGGTAACTGGAAGAATTTTCTTTACTTTTGAACAGCAAGCAATCACATGTCAAAATTTTTACTCATAGGCTTAGGGAATGTAGGTGCAGAATATGCGCATACCCGTCATAATATTGGGTTTGACGTATTGGATTCTTTTGTCATCAAGCATGGTGGATTATTTAAAGTAGATCGTTTGGCCGAAGTTGCGGAGGTTAAATGGAAGGGTAGAACTTTTATCTGCGTCAAGCCAACTACATTCATGAATCTGAGCGGCAAGGCTTTTAAATATTGGATGGATAAAGAAAATATTATCTTGGAAAATACCTTAACGATAGTGGATGATTTAGCATTGCCTATTTCAAAAATTCGTTTGCGTGCATCGGGTTCAGATGCAGGCCACAATGGTTTAAAAGATATTCAACTGACATTGGGAACAGATGCTTATCCTAAATTAAGATTTGGAATTGGGAATGATTTTGCAAAGGGACAACAGGTAGATTTTGTTTTGGGTAGATGGGCGCAAGGCGAGAGAAAATTGATTGATATAAAAATTGAAAAATCGGTAGAAGTCATAGAGTCATTTGCTACAATAGGATTATCAAGAACCATGACTTTCGCCAATGGATTGGATATTAAAGAAGATTAAAAAATATTGCATGAGTATATTTTGTATAGGACGTAATTATGTAGAGCATGCACATGAATTAGGAAATGAAGTGCCAACTTCTGCAATTATATTTATGAAACCAGATTCGGCATTACTAGCTGCGGGCGAAAATTTTTCCATTCCAAGTTTCACAAATGATTTACATTTTGAAGGTGAATTAGTTTTACGTGTAAGTAAGAAAGGAAAAAATTTAAGCGAGGCGCATCCTAATGGCATTCCTGTGATTGATTATTGCGATGCCATTACAGTGGGTATAGATTTTACAGCAAGAGATGTACAAAATAAATTAAAAGAAAAGGGCCTGCCATGGGAAAAAGCAAAGGCTTTTGACAATGCAGCGATACTAGGCGAATGGCGCCCTTTAACTCCAGCTATTTTAGCGGGGCCAATTCATTATACCTTATCTAAAAACGGAAGCACTGTTCAATCAGGCGATTCTAGTTTAATGATCTTCCCATTGGACAAGATATTGGCAGGCATTACCGAGTATTTCACCATCCACCCAGGAGACCTTATATATACAGGAACACCAGCTGGTGTCGGTCCAACATCAAAGGGTGATGTATTTGAAGGATTTTTCGAAGGACAGTCTGCATTTATTCTCAATGTGAATCCATAAGTTCAAACGCTTAAGGATTCCTCTTTATTATCATCTACATTTATTACCAGTTAATCGACTAAATAGTTGATTAATAATATATTTACATATATAGTAATTTTATCAATTATATCATTAAAATTTTATATATTTTATATAAAAAAATTATATAAATCAAAAAATGTATAAAAAATATTAATAAATAAAATAAAAATTGTTAATGTTATCTAAATGTTAACTAATATTGTTAAATGTCTTTCAAAAATTTTAACAAAATTATTTAACAAAAATTCTGATTATGAGAAAACTCATATACACACTCGTTGTGTTATTTTCCATGAGCTTTGTAGCGATTGGTCAGGGTAGAATTGTCAAAGGAAAAGTTTCTGATGCAAATTCTACAGGAATGGAGGGAGTAGCAATTAGATTGCAAAACAAACCTGCAGTTGCAACCCTTTCAAACTCAAAAGGAGAATTCTCCATTAAGGCTGAAAATGGGGATGTGATTTCATTTTCTTTCATTGGTTACCAAACTGAGAAAGTGAAAATCAATGCTTCTTCTAATGATCTAAATGTGGTGCTAAACCAAACAGTAAATACAATGGATGAAATCGTTGTAACTGCTGGTGGTATCAAGACCAAGCGTAAAGAACTTGGAAGTGCAAACACTTTAGTAAAAGGTGACGTTTTAATGGCTGGTAAATCTGTAACCGTTGCAGGAGGTTTGCAAGGTAAAGTAGCAGGTTTACAAATTAATGCTACCGGTGGTGGTGTTAACCCAAGCTTTAGAATTGTACTTCGTGGTCAAAGATCACTGACAGGTAATAATGAGGCTTTAATTGTATTAGACAATATTATCGTTCCAAACGAGGTATTGAGTAATTTGAACCCTGAAGATGTTGATAACGTAAACGTATTAAACGGTGCAGGTGCATCTGCTTTGTATGGTTCGTCTGCATCCAATGGTGCGCTTATTATCACTACTAAGAAAGGTAAAAAAGGGATTAATTCAATTTCAATTGCCAATACAGTTTCTATGGAGTCTGTGGCTTTCTTCCCTAAGTTTCAAACTGGATTTGGAGCAGGAGGAACGGCTTATGGTTATAATAATCCTTTTAGCTATTTAGAAAACCAATCTTATGGTCCTGCATTTGATGGTACTAAACGTGAATTGGGACCCCCATTAGAAGATGGCTCTCAGGATTCATCTGTTTATTCATATAATCCTGGACACAAAAAGTTTTGGCAAACAGGCGTAACAAATCAAACAGATTTCTCATTGTCAAGTGGAGATGATAATTCAACTTTCTATTTTTCAGGTCAATTTGTTGATGTAACAGGAACAACTCCTGGTGATAAATACAATAGAACAGTAGTACGCTTAAATGGAACTCGTAAAGTAGGAGAAAAAATAAATATCTCTTACAATACAAGCTATACACAAAACAGATACGATATCACAACACAAACAGGTGGTATGTATGGTAATATGCTAAACATGCCATCACACGTTGATATCACTCGTTTCAAAAACTGGCGTACAGATAAATTTGCGAATCCAAACGGTTTTTATAATCCTTGGTATCAAAACCCTTACTTCACTGCTGATAATTACAGACAAGGAGTTAGAAACGATTATTTAACTGCAAACGTCGAAGTAAAGTTTACTCCGATTAAATCTTTGGATATTGTAGCACGTCAAGGTATTACTACACGTAATACTTCAAATAAGACGTGGAATGGTTCATTCTTCTATACTGATTATGCAAAACATACAGATGCGAGTTCTAAAGCTGATATTGCAGCTAGCGTTTCTGATGGTGCAGGATATACTACGAACTTGTTAACTGACTTCTTTTTCCAACATACAAAGAAGTTCAATGACTTCAGTACAACTTTAATTGGTGGTGTTCAGTGGAGACAAGATCAGACTAAGTCTATTGGTGTTTCTGCAACAGGACTTGTAATCCCTGATTTATATAATGTGAGCAACGGTGTAGGTACTCCTGGAGCATCTGAGTCAAATGCAATGGCACGTCAATTAGGTACTTATGCGGATTTCCGTATTGGGTACAAAAATTATCTTTACTTACACGCAACAGGTCGTCAAGACAAAGTATCCGTTCTTTCTGCAGCTAACAATACCTTCTTTTATCCTTCAGTAGATGTTTCATTTATAGCAAGTGATGCCTTACCGGAGTTAACTAAAAACGGCGTTATTAGTTATTTAAAGTTACGTGGTGGTTGGTCTAAAGTGGGTCAAGTGAATTTAGGTGGTGCATTCGGAGCTTACCAATTGTTACCGACATTTAGTTCTGGTGCAGGTTTCCCTTATGGTTCATTACCAGGATATACAGTAGGAAATACTTTAGTATCTAATGATCTTAAGCCAGAAGTTACAAAAGGGTATGAAGCAGGTTTTGATTTAAACTTATTTAAAGATAAAATCACAACTTCTCTTACCTATTTTAGTACTACTACAGACAATCAAACTGTAAATACAGCTATATCTAACTCAACTGGATTTACTGGCTTGAGAACAAATACAGGTCAAACTTCAAGTAAAGGTTTTGAATTAACAGCGCATGCTACTCCAGTAAATAACGCAGCTGGATGGAAAGTAACTGTTGGTGGTAATTTCACTTATCTTGATAACAATGTAAACTTTATTAGTGCGCAGCTCCCACGTTTAGCATTAGCAACTTATGGTAGCAGTGCTGGTTCTTATGCAGTCGCAGGTAGAACTTTCCCTGTAATTATGGGGTATGATTACAATCGTGACGCACAAGGCCGTGTAATTGTAGATGCTGTTTCAGGTTTGCCTACTAAATCAGATACTATTTCTATTTTAGGTAGTGCAGTTCCTAAATATAAATTAGGTTTAGATTTCTCTATTGGTTATAAAAACTTAAGATTAACTGGTTTAGTAGAATACCGTGGTGGATATGAGTCTTACCATTCAATGGGATCAGAAATGGATTGGTCTGGTACAGGTTACAGAACTGGTCTTTATAATAGACAAAGTTTTGTTTTCCCAAATTCATCATATTGGGATGGAACAAAATATGTTGCAAATACAAATGTCTCAATTGCAAACGGAAATGGAAACAATGGTTTCTGGTCTGACGGTATAAACAGAGAAGTTACTTCTAACTATATTACTTCAGGTGATTTTTGGAAATTAAGAGAGTTGGCATTGTCTTATGATGTGCCTGCGAGCTTCGTTGCAAAATCAAAATTCATTAAAGGAATCAACATTAGTGTACAAGGTAGAAACCTGTTTGTATTAATGGCGAAGGACAACTACTATACAGATCCTGAATATAGTGATGCTGGTAGTGGAAGTAATGGTATGGGTTTAACTGGTTTAAGCCAAACGCCTCCATCTCGTTATTATGGTGCAACAATTAGATTCAAATTTTAATTAAATCATCGAACAAAAGATGAATTTAAAAAATATAAATATTATGAAAAAAATCAACACGCTTCTTTTTGCAGGTTTGGTTTTACTTAGTATCTCTTGTAACAAACAATTAGATATTAATACAGATCCAAATACAGCTACTTCGGCTACGCCAGATTTGATTTTGCCTCAAGCATTAAGTGCAACTGCTTCCAATTTAAATGGATTCAATTCTTATGGTGCTCAGTTGGTAGGATATTCTGCAAATGCTGGAGGATATGGTGGTTTTGGTACTTCCATAACCTACAATTTCACTTCTTCAGATTTTTCTGGACGTTGGTCAACCACTTACGACAATCTTCAGGATTATCAGTATATTATTGATAATACTCAGGGTAAGGCAACATACAAGTATTTCAATGCGGTTGCTAGAATTATGAAAGCCCTTGGCTTCCAATTATTAGTAGACGCATACAATGATGTACCTTATACAGACGCTTTAAAAGGTGCTTCAAAATTAACACCTACTTATACTAAAGCCGATTTGATCTACAAGGATTTAGCTGCTCAACTTGATACAGCTATCACTTATATTAATCAAGGTGACACAACTGCGGGTATTACACCTTTAGGTGCAAAAGATGTACTATTTGCTGGTACTATGACATCTTGGAAGAAATTAGCTAATACAATTAAGCTTAGATTAATGGTAAGAGCTAGCGGCAAAGTAACTTTTGCTAATACAGCTTTTTCTGCTGATGGATTCTTAACAACAGATGCTTTAATTAATCCAGGTTATACCAGAGATAACGGTCGTCAAAATCCTAAATGGAACACTTGGGCGTTTAGTTATACAGGAAGTGATGCAAATAAAGCATGGATCCCAAGCAAATACATTATGGGATTCTATGATGGATCAAAACTATCAGATAATGGTCGTGGAAAAGCGATTTATTATAAGTTCCCTGCAACTGGAACTAATCGTTTAGGTGTTGAGAGTAACGATTTAGAATCATGCCCTTCTGGTAGCTTCTGGTATCCTAGTACAACAAGAACTGGTAGTAGTGCAGGAGCGACTACAGGTCCATTAAAAGGCCCTAATGCTGGCTTCCCTTTAATTACTGCAGCAGAATCTTATTTTTTACAATCTGAAGCTGCTTTAAGAGGTATTATTACTGGGGATGCAAAAGCTTTATTTAATAGTGGTATTGATGCTTCATTTAAATATACTTATGCATTACCTGATGGAACTGCAGGTGGAGATGCAGTAGCAGATGCAGCTTCATATAAAACTACTAATGCTTCTAATTTTCTAGTAAATTTTGACTTGGCTACAACAACAGCTCAAAAAACAGAAGCGATTATTACACAAAAGTATATTGCATTAAACTATGTAAATAGTGACGAAGCTTGGAATGAATATCGTAGAACAACTTATCCAAAAAATATTCTTGGTAATTCAGGCATATTATCATTTACTTCTATAGTATCTGAAAGTACACGTCCGGATAAACTTCCTACAAGAATCATTTATCCTTCTTCAGAGGGTTCATATAATTCAGAGAATGTGCCTAAAAATATTACTCCTTTTAAGGACTTGATATTCTGGGCTCAGTAATAAATCAAAAACACAAACTTAGATTATGAAAAAAATATTAAGTTATATCATTATATTCACTGCTTTTACATTAAGTATTACTTCTTGTAACAAAGAGAGTGTTTCAAATGTGAATGACTCAAACTTAACTGGTAACTTCTTACAACTCGAGTGGGTTGAAGGAGGATCTGGTACAACTGTTAATTCTGGCCTTCAATATTTTGGAGGAAGTACAATATTGTATCCTTCTGACCATACTGCAGATACCGCAACGTATACTGTTACATTAAATGGACCAAATCCATTATCTACAGACTTAAAAGTGAGTCTTGTCACAGATTGGACTTTACTAAATGTAAATTATGCGAATGATTCTACTGTTTACGAAAAAATGCCAGACTCATTATATAAATTCTTGAATACCGAAGTAACTATCAAAGCTGGATCAAGAACTGCAACTGCTAAAGTGGTATTCTACCCTAGTAAGATCAATACTAAGAAGAATTACATGGTTCCTTTGACGGTTACAAATTCAAGTAACATATTAGTCAGCAAAAATTTCGGACAATTATATTTTCACACAATTGGTAATCCAATTGCTGGAAAATATATATGGGACTTCGAAAGAAGAAATAATCAATTAGGAACTGGTGCTCCAGCAGGAGGTTCATTTACAGGTGAAGAAATAACATTTGTTCCTGTTACAACAAAACAAATACATGTTCCTACCGGATATTACGTACAACCAAATTATCTAATTTCATTTAAAAATACGAATGGTGTTTTAAGTGATTTTACTGCAGAAATTGAACCTTCTGAGGTTGTGGGTGCGTTCACTAATAACGGTATTACTATCGTTTCAAAGCCTGCTATTACAGCCCAGGTGTTAACTGGAGGTAAGTATAAGTTCACAATTAGATATGTTGTATTCAATGGATCAGCATATAGAAATTGTATTGATTTTTATACGCAACAGTAATAAGATTATATATTAGTTAAAAGGCGAACACTTTATGGTGTTCGCCTTTTTTATATAGTAAGTTTTATATATTTTAAGCATATTTTGAAGGACAATCTCAATTTAGCCTTCAACTGAGCCTATAAATTCAAAAAAATTAAGTAGTTTTGCCACCCTTTTAAGGGTATAACCAAACAGGATCTCGGCGAGGTAGCTCAGTTGGTTAGAGCACAGGATTCATAACCCTGAGGTCCCGGGTTCAAATCCCGGTCTCGCTACATGAAAATCAAGGACTTACGTTAAATCGTGGGTCCTTTTCTGTTTCTGCGTGAGGTTTGCGTGAGGTTTTGCGTGAGGTTTGTGTCATTTCTTACCAAAAACACGAACTTTTAATGCTGATATTTCTACAGCTGTTAATACCTTAGGATCGAGATAATATTTCTCTAATACTTGAATGCAGATAAAATTTAAAATAGATTCAAATTAATATAGGGTGTAAGTTCAAGTAAGAAGTAAAACTCTTGTAATAGAACCCCAAGGTGGTTGAGCCCAAAGACTACCCCTTTAATGTCTATCAAACAAGACAAATTGGTTAAGTTGCAATAAGTTTAAAGACATTAATAAATATCCTGCTACTTTGTGGCACCAAACATTCCAGATATGGTTGAATAGGAGCCATTCGATGGATGGTATAAATAAGTTAATGGTCAGGCTACAAAAAAACTATAAATAAAATAGTATGAATTTCAAACGACTTTTTATATTTTTAATAATTGCGTTTTCAATATCGAATATATTCAGATTTGATGTTTTCGGAACAAAACTCATTTTGGAAAAATTACCGAATTGGATTTATTTGCTTTGCACAGTAATTCTTGAAGGTAGTGGTGTATTTACAGGAGCATTAGTTGCTATTAAATTACTAGAAAAAGAAAGAAAAACTGTAATTACATTTTTTGGAACCTCTCAAAAAAAGGGCTTATTAATGTCTGTTATTCCAATTGCGTTATTGTCAATCATTGGAGTAAAAAACGAATACGGAATAAATGAAAATCTATATGGATTATATGCGATTTTAATAAGTTTGATTTATGCAATTATGGAAGAATTTGGTTGGCGAGGATATTTACAGAATGAATTTAGTTACCTAAAACCAATTAAAAAATA